>NZ_JAKDLJ010000154.1 GCF_030452865.1 Pseudorhodobacter sp. | reverse complement strand
AGGAAAAACATGATGTCAGGGAGCGCGATGATCTACTCAATGGGAGGCTTGGCCCTGACCGGGGCGGTGGCCGCTGGCGCATATCGGTTGTTGCGCCGCCCCGAACTGACAGCGGCGGAGCTTGTTGCAGCTTATGCGACGCCACTCCCCAAACCGCAAGCGGCGCTGTCGGTCTATCATCTCGGCCACAGCCTTGTGGGCCGCGACATGCCGGTGATGCTGGATCAACTGGTGGCAGCGGCGGGGTATTCCGGCCATCGCCACCACAGCCAGTTGGGCTGGGGCGCGAGCCTCGATCAGCATTGGCGCGGCGCGGAGGCTGTTCCGGGTTTCGCCACAGAAAATGCCCATGCAAACCACCGCCCGGCACAAACGGCACTGGCATCGGGCGAGTATGATGCCGTTGTGCTGACCGAGATGGTGGAGATCCGCGACGCGATCCGTCATCACGACAGCGCAAAATCCTTGGTGCGTTGGGCCAAGGCCGCGCGGGCGGGCAGACCGGATGTGCGGCTCTATCTCTATGAAACCTGGCACCGGCTGGACGATCCGCAAGGCTGGCTGCACCGAATCGACAGCGACCGGGTGCAGGCTTGGGAAGGGGTTTTGCTGCGACAGGCAATGGCGGTGCCGGGGGTCGGGGTGATCCATGTCATTCCGGGCGGACAGGTTCTGGCGGCGGTGGTGCGCGCCGCGGAGGCGGGTGAAATTCCCGGTCTGTCCCGTCGCGAGGCGCTGTTTGCGAGTGATGCGACCGGGCAGGTAGACCCTGTCCACCTGAATGATCTTGGCAACCATATCATCGCGCTGACGCATTTCGCCACACTCTACCAGCAAAGCCCGGTCGGCCTGCCCCATGCCTTGCGGCGCGCCGATGGTCAGCCCGCCACGCCGCTGCCGCAAACTGCTGCCCTGCCGATTGAACGGCTGGTTTGGCAGGTCGTCTCCGGCTATGCTCTGACAGGGGTTGCGGGGTAAGTCTTTGCCGCGCAAGCCAAGTTGTCACGATTGTGTAGGAAAGCCTGCCATGTCCCTTTTCGCCCTGTTGACGGATATCCTTTATGTCGGCCACAGCCTTGTCGGCCCATCGCTGCCCCCGATGATCGAGGCAGGGCTGGCGCGGGAAGGGGTGCAGATGGAAGTGGCGGCGCAGGTCATCAATGGCGCATCGCTGAAATATAGTTGGGAGCATAGCACGGAAGGAGAGCGGGGCGATGCCCGTGCGATCCTGCCGGAAGGCAAGACCAAGGTGCTGGTCCTGACCGAAGCTGTGCCGGTCGGTCCGCATGTGGAGTGGGACGATAGCGCCGGGAATGTCGCGAAATTCGCCGCGCGGGCATGGGAGGCGCGGCCAGATACGCAGGTCTACATCTATGAAACCTGGCCCAGCCTGAAAAGCGGTCCGGGGGTGGAAATTCCCGGCGATCCCGGCAGTGCGACGCCGTGGCGTAAACGTCTGACCGATGATTTGCCACTGTGGGAAGGCATGACCGTCAAGGCCAATGCCGCGCGGCCCGAAGGCGCGCCTTTGGTGCGGGTGATCCCGGTCGGGCAGGCGATGGGGCGCTTGGCGGATGCGGTTGCAGCGGGCGGGGTGCCGGGTGTGACCCGCATTGATGCGCTGTTCGATGATGATACCCACCCCGATGATCGCGCGCTGTATTTTATCGCTCTGGTAAATATAGCGGTGATCACCGGCAAAGACCCCAAAGGCCTGCCGCCAAAGCTGACCCGGCATTGGCTGAGCCGCGCGGGCGTAATCTCAGACGCGCAAGCTGCGGCGTTTCAGCGTATCGCATGGGATGCGGTGACGGAATATCGCGCCTCGGACGTGCCTCGGATCGAAGCCTTGGCGCGTGTGGCAAAAACAGAAACTGCGGCCTCGGTTGCGGCGGTGGCACCGGAACCCAACCCAAAAGTGGCGGCAGAGAGAACGGCCAGCGAAGCGCCTGCTGCCGTGAAATCCGCTGCCATAACTGACGCTGCGGTGGAGGATGCAAAAGCACCGGAGCGAACCACCGTTCCGCAACCCGTCGCAGTAGAGCCTGCGCGCGCTGTCACCAACCCGCGCCTGTCGCTTGGTCTTGCCGGGGTGAATGACTGGTCGGTGCAGCAGCCATTCCTCGACGTGATGAAAACCGCGCGGCCATGGATCGGCCATCTGGAGGGGCAATGGGGCGGCGTGGAATATGCGGCGCTGCGCGACGGCGGCTATCTGGACCCGAATGGCTGGCCGATTGCGATCCCGCCGGGTGTGAGCGGGATAACCACGCTGGTTCTGACCGATTTGCCCGCCGATGCCGGCAAGGTCGCCGGACGCTATGTGCTGCGCTATTCCGGCAAAGGGGTGCTGAAACTGGAAGGCCGGGCGGGGTCGGTCAGTGTTGCACCTGGCCGGATGGCGTTTGATTTCACACCGGGGGAAGGGGGGGTAATCCTGACCCTGACCGAGATTGATGCCAGCGACCCAATCCGCGAAATGACCATCGTGCAGCAGGACCATCTGGCGGCGTTTGATGCAGGTGCGCTGTTCAACCCCGACTGGCTTGGCCGGGTCCGGGGGGTGAAGGGCCTGCGCTTCATGGATTGGATGGCGACCAACAATTCCACACTGTCGCGGGAGGAGGATCGCCCGAAGATCGCGGATTTCACCTGGGCGCTGAAAGGGGTTCCGGTCGAGGTGATGATCGCTTTGGCCAATGAATTGCGTGCCGATGCCTGGTTCACCATGCCGCATCTGGCGCAGGATGCGCTGGTGCGCAGTTATGCAGAGGCGGTGCGCGACGGTCTTGCGCCGGGATTGCGGGCGCAGGTGGAATACTCGAACGAGGTCTGGAACTGGCAATTCGATCAGGCGAAATGGGCTGATGAACAATGCCAGACTCGTTGGCAGGCCAAGGATTGCTGGGTGCAATTCTACGGCATGCGCGCGGCGGAAGTGGCGGATATCTGGGCCGATGTGTTCGGCGCTGCGGCCAAGGATCGCCTGACACGGGTGATTGCCACGCAAACCGGCTGGACCGGGCTGGAGGCGCAAATCCTCGACGCGCCGCTGTCGGTGGCCGAAGGGCACAAGCCCCCGGTCGACAGCTTCGATGCCTATGCAGTAACGGGTTATTTCGCCGCCGGGCTGGGCTCTGACGCCAAGGCGGAGGTATTGCGCGGTTGGCTGGCCGACAGCAAAAGTCTTGCCGTGGCGCAGGCGGATCAACAAGGGCTGACCGGTGCGGCGCGGGATGATTTCACCGCAGCGCATCGCTTTGAACTTGCAACAGATCGCGCCTTTACCGAGTTGGAAAGCGGCTTTGTCACCGGGCAATCCAGCGATACGCTGGTGGCATTGCTGACCGAGGTTCTGCCGCTTCACGCAGCGGTCGCCAAGGCGCGCGGGCTGGTGCTGATGATGTATGAGGGCGGCACCCATGTTGTGGCGGGGCCGATGCTGCAAGACGATGCCGAGGTGACAGCTTTTTTTAGCCATCTGAACTACTCCCCCCAGATGGGTGAGCTGTATGACCGCTTGCAGGTGGGTTGGGCGGCGCTGACGCCTGCGCCATTCAATGCTTTTGTCGATGTGATGGCCCCGAGCAAGTGGGGAAGTTGGGGCGCATTGCGGCATCTGGGGGATGAGAACCCGCGCTGGCAGGCGCTGGCGCACGGGTGCAAGGCTTGCTGAGCGTCATTGTGCCCGCCAGCAATGAGGCGGGGTATATCGGTCCTTGCCTTGCTGCGCTGTTCGCCTCCGACCCGGTGCCGGGAGGGGCCGAGGTGATTGTGGTTGCCAATGGCTGCCGCGATGACACGGCGGCACAAGCCCGCGCCTTTGCTGACAAGGCGCAAGGTGCCGGTTGGGGTTTTCAGGTGCTGGAACGGACGACGGGCGGCAAACCGGGCGCGCTCAATGCGGGTGATGCGGTCGCAAAGGGCCATTTGCGCGCCTATCTGGATGCGGATGTCGTGGTGTGCGCCGCGCTGATGGCGCAGATCGTCGCGACGCTGAAGGGTGACGCGGCGCGCTATGCCTCCGGTCGGGCGCTGGTCCCGCGCGCCAAATCCGCCGTGACCCGCGCATATGCCCGCTTCTGGCAAACCCTGCCTTTCGCGCAAAGCATCGCGCCCGGTTACGGGCTGTTCGCGGTCAACACAGCGGGACGCGCGCGCTGGGGCGACTTCCCCGACATCATATCAGACGATACCTTCGCGCGCCTGCAATTCACCCCGCAGGAGCGCATCGGTTGCCCCGCGTCCTACCATTGGCCAATGGTCGAGGGGTTTGCCGCTTTGGTCCGGGTCCGGCGCAGACAGGACGCAGGTGTGCGGGAAATCGCCGCCCTTTATCCGGGGTTGCTGGCGCGAGAAGGCAAGGCACCGCTCGGCTTCTCGGGCATTCTGCGGCGCGGCCTGTCCGATCCGCCGGGATTAGCGGCCTATGCGGTGGTGTCGCTGATGGTGAAGGCGCGTCCCGCTGGCCAGGGTTGGACGCGCGGACGCTAAAGCGCGGCGCCGGCGATCAATGCGGCGAGTTTGCCCGCCTCGTGATCCACATCGTGTCGGTCCATTACCCTTGCCCTTCCTGCTTGGCCCATCGCTTCCAACCGCTCGCGCGGTGTGGCGGCCAAGGCAGCGATCGCCCCCGCCAAAGCGGCCGCATCCCCTGCAGGCACCAGCCAGCCGGTTTCGCCCGGCAGCACCAGTTCCGGCACCCCGGCAATTGCGGTTGCGATAACGGGTCGCGCACTGGCCATTGCCTCCATCACCACCACCGGCAGCCCTTCGGCGAAGGAGGGCAGGATCAGCGCGGTCGCATTGGCAAACGCCCGCCGCACCCCGGCTTCATCCTGCCAGCCCGCAAGGGTCACGATCCCGACCAGCCCCCGCGATGCAAGCGCCGCTTCCAGTTCGGGTCGCAACGGGCCGTCACCCACAATCGTCAACCGCAACCCCGGAAGGTTCGGCGCGGCACTCTCCATCGCCTCCAGCAACAGCGCAAAGCCCTTTTGTTCGGCCAACCGCCCGATGGCGACCAGATGCGGCCCGCCCTCGGGCAAAGGTGCAGGGTCGGCAAAGCGGAGCGGCTCGACCCCGCAATGGACGACCTGTAGCTTCGGCCAATCCGGCAGGGCCGCCCAGCGGCAAAGCTGACTGCGGCCAAAGCTGCTGATGGCGACAGTGAACGCGGCGTGACCGATCTTTTCGCCCAAGGACAGGGCACGCGGCGCGTCAAATTCTTCCGGGCCATGTACGGTGAAACTGTATTTTGGGCCGCCAAGTGTACGGCACAGCATCGCGACCGCAGCGGAATTGGTGCCGAAATGCGCGTGAACATGGGTCAGGTGCAACGTCGAACAACGGCGCGCGAGATGCGCGGCCTCCGCCAGATAGACCAGATGGCGCAATCTGCCGCCGGCTCCTGGGCCACCGCCCGCGCCATGCGCGCCGCAGCGCATCGCCAGTGCAAGGGCTTTGGCGGTTTGTGCGGGATGCGCGATCATCCAGCGAAATGCGGACAGCAGGATAGGCGACAATCCTCGCGCCAGAATATGCTCGGTGCGATCATCCTCCGCCACATCGGCGGGGTCGAGCAGCGTTTGTCGATCCGACCGCATGGCGAAGCGGCAAATCTCGAACCCCTGACGCTCCATCGCCTGCACTTCGCGCCGGATAAAGCTGTGCGAGGCGCGCGGGTAGGTGTTGACGAGATAAGCGATTTTCAACGACAGGCACCTTTTCGGCTGGTTTTGCACAGCTTTACGGCGCTGGGGCCGCGTTGCAAGCCGCGTTTTGCGCGCAGCCGCGCCAGAAGTATCGCCGTGGTTCGTTTGACTCCGGAGAGCCTGGTGGCCCAATGCGGTTGGAATAGCGCGTCATTGCGGCAAATGCGTGGAAGTTCGCTTACAACCCGAGGGAGAATGTGCGAATTTGCGCGCAAGTCACACGGAGGCTGCGATATTGCCAGACTCTCGCCACATTTGCGGGGCAACCTGATTCTCGTTGAGCCTTATCATCGGGTTCAACCGCCAGTGTTTGGCGCATCGCAGTACAGAAGTACAAAAATGGAGAGACAGGATGGTCGTCGGTGTTATGTTTTCGGGTTTCGTTGCGGGCTTGCTTGGCGTCGTGGCATCCTTGACCGCAGGCGCCCCGATCTGGATCGCTGTTCTGCTCTACCCGCTGCTCGGGACTGTCGGTGCGATTGGCTTTGTCGCGATTGCACTGGCACGGCAGAGCACGAAACAAGCGCCCGAACTTCTGGAGTTTGCAACCGAGTTGCCATGAGAGCAAGAATCATTGTTTCTAAAACAGAAACAACAGCTTCTCCCCGAATTTCCCCTCCGACCGACGCAGTGAAGCCACCCAAAAACCGATTTGGCGCGCCAAAGGTGATTCGTCCGGCGCAACTTGCGCATAGTGCATTTGGAAAACACAATTCAACCCTAAATTGAACGCCCAATATTCTCCACCAAACCGACCGGGTTTGGTCGCCCGCCGTAGCGTAAATGAGGAAAAAATAAGGCAAACTTCCCTCTGCGCATCTCGCCAAACCTACTAAAAATAAGATAAAATACTCATGGGGGCGTAGTTGCCGAGTATACGTCATGGTCAGTCTGGATTTGTTTGCCACAGGCATGTTTTTTGCCTTTGGATTGGTTTTTTCGGCCACATGCCAACCGCGTGAGCCGAAGCTGCGCCATATTATGGCTCGTTTGTTGTTGAGGGCGGGACAATGACGATCAGTTATTCCGACATGATTGCAGGAGGCAGTGACGCGGTAAAGCGTCCGCTGCTGGATGCGGAGTTCCTGACGCGCACTTCAACGCCGGGTCGCGGCGGTTTTTACCGCCGCGTTGCCAAGCGCACGTTCGATGTGGTCGCGGTGGTGCTTGCGGCGCCGGTGGTGGTGCCGTTGATTGCAGCCCTCGCCTTTGCGGTGCGCCGCGACGGGGGTGGTGCGTTCTATACGCAGCAGCGCGTCGGGCAGGAGGGACGGCACTTCCGGATGTGGAAGTTGCGCAGCATGGTCAGTGATGCCGATGCCCGCATGGCCGATTACCTTGCCGCAAACCCTGCGGCCCGCATGGAATGGGAAGAAACGCAGAAGTTGAAACGCGATCCGCGAATCACGCAGTTCGGACAGTTCCTGCGCCGTTCCTCGCTGGATGAATTGCCGCAGCTTTGGAATGTGTTGCGCGGCGAGATGAGCCTTGTCGGCCCGCGCCCGATCATGCTGAGCCAGCAGGCGCTGTACCCCGGCACCGCCTATTATCGGCTGCGGCCGGGCATTACCGGGTTCTGGCAAACCAGCGTCCGCAATGACACCACGTTTGAAGCGCGCGCAGGCTATGACGAAGCCTATGACAGCGCCTTGTCACTGGCGACCGATATCCGGGTTCTGACCCGCACCGTTGGCGTCGTGATGAAATGCACTGGCTATTGAGCGACGGGTGAATGCAGAATGTGGTGACGCACGAGAAATTCGATGCCGTGTTGAAAGATGAAAAGAAAACCCCCGCAGCAATCCCTTGCTGCGGGGTTTTCTGTTCGAAGATTGTAAACCGCAGTTACCACTTCCGATGGGTCAAACCGTGATAGGTGACGATTTGCGCGCGGCTACTGATCCGGTGAACCGGAACAGAAGCACACGCTTCAACTCGTCAGCGCAACTGCCAGAGCAACCAGCGCAAGCACCGCTAAACCACCCAGCGCCATGCGGGGAGGGCTTAACGCCGCCGTGCCCGTCGAAGTCGCGCTCAGCCTCGGCAAACCGCGTGCAAGATCATCGAGCGCTGGAAGGGGCGGAATGAGGCTTTGGAAAAAC
>NZ_JAKDLJ010000575.1 GCF_030452865.1 Pseudorhodobacter sp. | reverse complement strand
CAAAAACCCGTCCTACAGCTTGGCTGGAGATGGCGACCGTCTACGGTGACATGGCGCAGGATCAAGACTTCGCCAATGCCTTCAGCGCAGAACTTTCCGCCGTCTGGAACGACGGCACCCGCGCGCGCCTGGCCAGATACATCAACGCAGAGTGAAACACTTGAAATGGCACAAGAGGCTTAACCGATCAGATGAAAACCCCTCGCCAGAATCATCACCATCGCGACACAAAAACCCGCACCCAACAGACCGTTCGACCAAGAGCTGCCGACCCTGCGACGGGGACCGTCAGCATATTTCCCGACGATGCGGATAGCCAGACCGAGGGCGATGCACATCATCGCAGCAAACAGCAGCCATGCCTGCGGCCCGTGAAAGTGCAGCATTTCGATCTTTTTTGAACCGACGCCGGGTTTTCCGGTGCTATGGAAAAATGGTATGGCAAGGTCATCGACAATAACACCGTAGATGCCGTAAACCGCAAGTCCGACCGCCAGCATCGGTTCAAGCGGATAAAACTTGCGGCGGCGCACAGGACGCCCGGTTTTGGGTTCCACCGTCATGAATCTCCTCGCGCGTGCCTTGCGCCCCTGAGATGGTGCGCCGGTTCAAGATGATAGTGATCCGCCAGGACGCAATGCGCAACAGGCTTTGACGCAAAAGCGGAAACGGTTGCGCCGGATGCAAAGACAAGCCCTGCTGTCACCAAACTGGGGCAACAGGCAAGGGTCGTTGCGGCGTTGTCGAAGTCCGCACGCCGAAGGCTTTGCCCGAAACCCAGAAATGCCTCCGCATTGCCGGGCTACCGGCGGGCAACAGGCTGACGGCGGCATCATTCTCCGGCGGGCTGAACGGTCTGGTTGCTCGCAGGCGGAAAGGGCATCATTGATCCTTCCTACCCCTGCGCCGCAATACGCAAAAGAACCGCGCGCTGCTGGCCGACGGCGTCAGCGATCAGGTGCTTTTCTTTGTCGAGGTGCCTCGCGCTGATAAAAGGCGGCTTGATGTGGCGCGACTGCCAAGTATCAAGGCGATGTTCGAGGTTGCGAACGCCCTCAAACTGCCCTGTGCGGTCGGCCGGATCCTGCCGGAAGCGCTGGAATCGGCGCGGCGGCGGCGGTTGATGGATGGTGGCGTCGCCGCTTTGCTTGGCTTTGACGACGCGCTCACCGCTGTCGGTGCCGCCGAACGCGGTGCGATCAAACGCATTGCAAACGTCCACGCCGCGCTGCCCGGATTTCGCGCCGACCGTTTTCTGGTGGAGCGGATGATTGAGGGCGCACAGGCCGGCATAAAGCGCCATCCCGCCTTGCGCCTGGCCCAGATGATCGGCTTGGGCGGAACCGGGGTTGAACAGCATTCGACCTATCGCTCCCTGCTCCTGCCACTTTGCGCAGTCGATATTGGTATGCCGTGTTTCGTCCCCGTGCCTTACGCTGGGGGCTTACCCTGGAACGCCCGCGCGGGGCGGTTTTCGAAAGATTCGATCACGACCTTTCGGTGCCGCTACATGCGGAGGAGGCCATCATCTTCCTGACGATACTGACTGAATACCGCAATGCCGATGGCAAGCTAGTGGTGGAGCAGCGATCCGTGACGGTCACGACCAACCGCAGTCCGGCCGATGATGACTGGAAACCGAAAGTTCCGGATTATGCGCCCGTTGACCCTTTCGCGGCATTTCAACG
>NZ_JAKDLJ010000574.1 GCF_030452865.1 Pseudorhodobacter sp. | reverse complement strand
CACCACAGCACCTGTGCCATAAACGATCCGATGATCCGTGCTGTAGCCGCGCAGAATGTAATGGGCAGAATTCAATATCTCCGGAACATCTGCACCGCCGCCCGCGAGGCAAGGATCAGCACAAAGGAAAATCGGCCCAATCTCGGCATAAGGCTGCGCCAACGGAAACGGCCTGTGCGCCAGGATCAGCATTTCCGCCCCTTCGGGGATCAGCTTCAGGCAATGGCGACAGGGATTGCCTTGCCCGTCGGAAAGATGGCGTTCAGGCACCTGCCCGTTGGCGTCGAGCCCGCCCGCCTGCAAAGCGCGAACGATTTCGGTTGGAATCGGGGTGAAACGAATGGTCATGCCGGGCTCCCTGCGGTTTCACCCCGCATAGCCGGTCTGCAACCCGCGCCGCGACCCGGAACCTGCGCAAAATTAAAAACGCGCAGCTCTCAGACCTTGGCGACCATCCGCCCCATAGGCCGCCCGCCAAGAATGTGCAAATGATAATGCGGCACTTCCTGCACACCGTTCGCCCCGGCGTTGGTGATTGCGCGAAAGCCATCGCCTCTGTCTGGCGCAACACCGGTCATCGCGCAGACCTTCGCCGCCACTCGGTGAAAATCCACAATCTCGGCATCGCTCGCTTCGGCGCAAAAGTGGTCAAAGCACACATATCGCCCCTTCGGAATCACCAGCACATGCACCGGGGCCAGGGGGTTGATGTCGTGAAAAACCAGCGTATGCGCAGTCTCCAACACCGTTTTGTTGGGAATCTCCCCGCGCAGGATACGCGCAAAGATGTTCTGGTCGTCATAAGTATAGGTCATGGCTCAATCCGCAAAAAGATGGTTGCTTGCCGCGATTTCCCGCGCTGTCGCCACGGGAATATCAAGAAATGCCGCCAAAGACACGGCATTTTCCTCAACACCGGCAGATTCCCGAAACCGCAGCAACCCGGAGAAATCCGCGTCGCGAATACGGTCGCTTTCGAATTTCACATCATAGCGGATCGTCGGCAACAGCCGGTCAATCACCTCCGGCGGCGTCATCGCACCCGCCAAGCCTACCCGCTTGGCATGACCGATCAGATACTCATCGGTAAAGTCGCACTCCACCTCCAACAGCCGCATGGTAGACCGGTCCGCCGCAAAATCCTGCATCAGGTCAACATTCGCCGGATCAATGCACACAACCAGCTTGTCGGTTTCCCAAAGGTCGAACAACATCCGCATCAATGCCCGCCGATGCCGCGTCCGCTTTTCCAGCGTTGACTGGATCCCACCCAAATCCGGCAACGGGGTCGATGCCTCATTGAACAGATAGTCCACCGTGGCGATGTCGGTTGCCTGCTTGATCCGCTCCACCAACCGTTTGGCAACATGCCATTTCTTGCAGATCACCATCAGCAAGGTCCGGTCGCGGCCAAGGCTGCTTTCGGTTTCCCAAAAACGCGGCGCGAAGCGGCGACCAATCCGGCCCCGCCCGGTCAGGAACTGAAACAGGCTGCGCCCCTCATTGGAGATTGAGAATTTCACCCCTTCCGCTGCATAAAGCTGGCCCAACCGGGTCTTCAGATCCGTCGCATCGGCAGAGATCTTGCGCGCAAACAGGTAGTCCTGACTGATCAGCAGGTCATAGTTGTCGTTATAGAACGTCACCGGCATGCCGTAATCGGTGAACATCAGAAAGGTCAGCGTCCG
>NZ_JAKDLJ010000573.1 GCF_030452865.1 Pseudorhodobacter sp. | reverse complement strand
CACCGCGCAACCCACCCCGCCCGCTGCCCGTTTGCCCGCCGCTGGGGTAGAGGCGGCGGCCGCACCGGGGCGCAATGCAGGCCGGGGGGACCGTGCGGGTGCCTCGGCACAGCCCGGAACCGCAGCACTGGCCAGAAGCCCAGATAGAACCCATCGTCTTGAATACATCCCGAATCCCTATCCGCTTCGCGCCAACCGTAACGCCTTTGATTGGAAACGCAAAAGCGTCGTTTCGCGCCTGGAACGCGCGGGCGATTTACGTCGGCTACCGCAACAAAGGTCGCAATCCTATAGCCCGAACCGCATTGTGCCGTCCAGATTGCGCCGTGTTCACGCTTTTGCGATCCATTCGCCACGCGCGCGAATGGCGCTGGAGGAATCGCGCATCAGGGGCATGTCAAGAAAGCTCCAGCATGGCGGCGCACGGCGACCAATTGTGGATGCGAGATGATCGGGCAATCGCGCTGGCCAATAAATCTCTGCCGCTTTTGAAAGGCGCGCCGCGATCCGGCTTCCTGGGCGGGCCAGCACTCCAATCGGCACCAGTCGCATGATGTCTTGCCAACGGTCCCAGCGGTCGAATTGCAGCAGGTTGTCGGCGCCCATCAACCAGACAAAGCGCACACCGGGATATAACGCCACCAGCGCCTCCAGCGTCGCGGCAGTGTAGCGGGTGCCAAGTCGTGCCTCGATGTCAGTGATCGCAACCCGTGGGTCATCCATCACCAACCGCGCCCGCGCCAGCCGGTCCGCCATCGGTGCCGGTTGCCGCGCCTTCAGCGGGTTGCCGGGGCTGACGAGCCACCAGACGCGATCCAGCCCGAACCGCTTTATCGCCTCGCGCGTCAGATGCGCGTGGCCCGCGTGCGCCGGGTCGAACGACCCGCCCAGCAGCCCAATGACCATGCCTTTGGTCGCGATGGGAAAGCCCTGCATCATTATCCTTTCGCCCGCCATGACGCCAACCTGCACGAAGCCTTCCTTGCTGACCAGCCCGCAAGCCGCGTCAACCATGACGACATGCGACCTGCAATCCCAAAAGACCGGCCACCCCCACCCCCAGGCCGATCCGGCGAGGCACGAAAACCGCTTGCATCGGGGCCGCGCATTGCCCGAAATGGGCGCACTGACCCGAGGGAATGATGACATCAGACATAGACATCCGGGAAACCGACCCGGCATCCTCCGCGACCAAAACCTGCCTGACCGCTTATTTCGCAGAAATCGCAGCCGCCTTTCCCAATGGGTTCGATCCCGGCCCGGTCAATGCCGCCGATTTGCAGGCACAGTGCCCGCCTTTGGGCAGTTTTCTGATCGCATATCAAGGCACTCAGCCTATCGGCTGCGTTGCCCTGCGTGGCGATGGCTCCGATCTGGCGGAGGTCAAGCGGTTGTGGGTCGCGCCGCCAGCGCGCAGTCTTGGTCTTGCCACGCGCTTGATGAGTGCGGTGGAAATCCGCGCCAGAACCCTTGGTATCACCCGGCTGCAACTGGACACATCGCGCCATCTGCCCAAAGCCGTTGCCTTTTACCGCCGCCTCGGATGGGCGGAAACCACACGCTACAACGACAATCCCTATGCCCATCACTGGTTTGAACGCCAACTCTGACCGCTCCCCCGTTGCGAAAGCGCCGATGGCCGGATAGAAGCCGCAAAACAGCTTTTTCGCGCGAGGATGGATCATGGCC
>NZ_JAKDLJ010000572.1 GCF_030452865.1 Pseudorhodobacter sp. | reverse complement strand
ACCTTGCCCGCAATTCCCTTCGCCACCTCCGCCGCCTTCTTCGGCAGGTTGGAAAATTACCACGGCTTTGCCGTCGAAATTGCGCGTCTCGCACAGATATTTCGCGGCGCCGAGCAGCATCGTCGTATGACCATCATGGCCGCAGGCGTGCATCTTGCCGGGGGTTTTGGAGGCATAGTCCAATCCCGTCGCCTCATTGATCGGCAGCGCGTCCATATCGGCGCGCAGACCAACGACCTTGCCCGCCTTGTCGGTTTTGCCATGAATCACCCCGACAACGCCGGTCCGGCCAACGCCTTCGACCACCTCGTCACAGCCCCATTCGCGCAGAAGATCGGCGACTTTCGACGCGGTGCGATGCACTTCGAACAGCAATTCCGGATTTTCGTGGAAATCGCGACGGATCGCGGTGAGTTCAGGCAGCATTTCGGCAAAGCGGTTTTTTACGGGCATGATGGCCTCCTCCAGATCACGGGATACCTACAGGGTGATCCAATCGGGCGCTTGCTGCAAGTGTCAGAGCGCACCCGACGGGCGAATCTTTGACCCATCCGTAAAACGCCCAAAGCGGAACCGCGAAAGGTCGTGCCCCACTGCCCTGCCCATCACCAGATCGGCGACAACCCGACCAAAGCCGGGGCCGATACCAAAGCCATGGCCGCACATCCCCGTGGCAATCACCAAGCCATCCAACGGTGCGGCGTCCACAATCGGCACGACATCGGGCATAGTGTCGATCATCCCGGCCCAGGTGCTGCGCAGTCTCGGGCGGCCGAGATGCGGGAAGGCGGCTGCAAAATCATCCTGCACTTTGGCAAGCGTTCTGGCGTTCGGGGTAGGGTTGAGGATGCGCATCACCTCAAACGGGCTTTGCGCCCCGGCATCCCAGTGACGGGCGGTACGCCAAGCGTCGGGGTAGCCATCGGGGGCCGCCAGGCGGAAATGCGTTGACCGGAAATCCTGTTTCAGAACAGGGAGATATTTGGCGAAGCTGCGAAACGCATCGGGGCCGATGAAGAAATCATGCTCCGCCCCCGGTGCGATGGTATAGCCGCCATCAACCCGTCTGCGATAGGCGAAATTATTGTCCGAGACATTGCCCACGAAGATATCAGGCATCGGTTCGGTTGCGGCAACCGAGGCCAGAACCGAAAGCTGCGGGATTGTCACATCATGGTTGCGCAAAAACAGCGACGACCACGCCCCGCCCGCCAAAACCACGGCATCACACGCCACCCGCCCGGCTTCGGTAATCACCCCTGTCACACGACCGGCCGCCACATCCAACCCGCGCACGGCGCAGCCTTCGCGAATCACGCAGCCTTTTTGGGCCAGCGCCTTGGCGATCAGCGGCACCGCTGTAAACGGTTCTGCCCGCGCGTCTGACGCGGTGACCATGCCGCCGCACCAGATCCCGCTTCCCAACATATCGCCAATCTCTGCCCGACTCAAAAGCCGGGTCTCCAGACCATGCGCCTGTGCATGCGGCAGCCATGCCTCATAATCGGCCATATCCTTTGGCGAATTGGCGGCATAGACCACACCGCCCTGATGAAAGCCCAGGCCCTCGCCCAGTTCCGCAACCAATTCATGCCACAGCGCCAGACTTTCGATCATGATCGGCAACTCGTCAGGGTCGCGGTTCTGTTGCCGGATCCAGCCCCAGTTGCGGCTGGACTGTTCCCCCGC
>NZ_JAKDLJ010000571.1 GCF_030452865.1 Pseudorhodobacter sp. | reverse complement strand
CGTATTTTCTTTGAAAAACAGCGGATTCTCAATCCCAGAATAGCCGGTCCCCTGTCCGCGTTTGGACACGATCACCTGCTTGGCCTTCCAACATTCCAGCACCGGCATCCCTGCAATCGGGCTGTTCGGGTCTTCCTGTGCTGCCGGGTTCACAATGTCGTTGGAGCCGATGACGATGGCGACATCCGTTGAAGGGAAGTCGTCATTGATCTCATCCATTTCCATCACGATGTCATAGGGCACCTTTGCCTCAGCCAAAAGCACGTTCATATGGCCCGGCAAACGGCCTGCGACCGGGTGGATGGCAAAGCGCACCGTCTTGCCCTTGGCGCGCAGTTTGCGCGTCAGGTCCGCCACCGCCGATTGCGCTTGCGCCACCGCCATGCCGTAGCCGGGGATAATGATCACGCTATCCGCCTCATTCAACGCCGCTGCAACGCCTTCGGTATCAATTGCAATCTGCTCCCCATGGATTTCCATTGCCGGGCCGGTTGTGCCACCAAAGCCACCGAGGATCACCGATATGAAGCTGCGGTTCATCGCCTTGCACATGATATAGGACAGGATCGCACCAGAGGAGCCGACCAGTGCCCCCACCACGATCAGCAGGTCATTGGACAGCGAGAACCCGATCGCCGCCGCCGCCCAGCCCGAATAGCTGTTGAGCATGGAAACGACCACCGGCATATCCGCGCCGCCGATGCCCATGATCAGGTGATAGCCGATGAAAAACGCCAGCAGCGTCATCACGATCAGGGCCCAGGCACCCGCCCCCTGCATGTAGAAGATCAACAGAAGCACCGACAACGCCGCCGCCCCTGCGTTCAACATATGCCCGCCCGGCAGCTTTTTGGCCACGCCGTCGATCTTGCCCGCCAACTTGCCGTAAGCCACGACCGAACCGGTGAACGTCACCGCCCCGATGAACACGCCAAGGAACACCTCGATCTTCAGGATGTTGAGGTCCACACTGGATTTATGCGCAATCTTGGCGGCAAACCCCTTCAGCGCCTCCAACCCGGTCGCATCGGATGCCGCATGAAGCGCCGCCACTCGGATCATCTCAATCTCGGCGTTGTAACCGATAAACACCGCCGCGATGCCAACCAGCGAGTGCATCGCCGCCACCAGTTGTGGCATTTCCGTCATCTGGACCCGCTGCGCAATAACCCAGCCAATCGCGCCACCTGCGGCGATCAACACCAGTGTCAGCCACCAGTTGTCCGACCCCGGGCCGATCAGCGTGGCAACCACCGCGAGCGCCATGCCGACCATGCCGTACCAAACCGCACGCTTGGCACTTTCCTGCCCCGAGAGCCCGCCCAAGGACAGGATGAAAAGAACTGCCGCCACAACATAGGCGGCCGTGGTAAACCCGTATTCCATCGCAACCGCCCCTTATGACTTCTGGAACATGGCAAGCATCCGGCGTGTCACCAGAAAGCCGCCAAAAATATTGATCCCCGCCATAAAGACCGAGAGTGACGCAAGCAGGATCACCAGCCAGTTGCCGGAACCGATCTGCAACAGCGCCCCGATGATGATGATGGACGAAATCCCGTTGGTGATCGCCATCAACGGCGTGTGCAAGCTGTGTGAGACCTTCCAGATGATCTGGAAGCCGACGAAACAGGCCAGCACGAAGACGATGAAATGCTGCATGAAACTTGCCGGCGCAAACAACCCAGCCA
>NZ_JAKDLJ010000153.1 GCF_030452865.1 Pseudorhodobacter sp. | reverse complement strand
CCGGGGTCAGCCCAGTTTCGCCGCCTCGGATGCCAAGGCAGTGATCCCGGCCCATTCGCCTGCGGTTACCATGCCCGGCGGTGCCACCCATGATCCGCCAACGCACATCACATTCGACAGCCCGAGATAATCGCGCGCGTTTTTCAGGCTGACGCCGCCGGTCGGGCAAAACCGTACCTGCGGGATCGGCGCGCCAATGGATTTCAGCGCCGGTGCGCCGCCCGATGCCTCCGCCGGAAAGAATTTCTGCACCGAATAGCCGAGTTCCAGCAAGGTCATCACCTCGGTCGCGGTTGCGGCACCCGGCAGCAGCGGCAGGTCATATTCCGCGCAGGCCTCTAACAGTTTTGGCGTCGCACCGGGGGATACGCCGAACCGCGCCCCCGCCGCCTTCGCCGCTTTCACATCCGCCGGGGTCAGCAGGGTTCCCGCGCCGGGAATTCCGCCTTCAACATCGGCCATCGCGCGGATTGCATCAAGCGCGGCGGGGGTGCGCAGCGTCACCTCCAGCACCGGCAAACCGCCTGCGACCAGCGCGCGCGCCAGATTCGCGGCGGTGCCTGCATCATCCACCACCAGCACGGGGATAACCGGGGCCATCCGGCAAAGCTCGGCGGCGTGTCGGGATTGTTCGGCGGGCGTCATAGCGGTTTCCTAACCTGTCCGAGGGTGCGCAGGTCGCGCCCCGATTGCGGGTTTGTGCAGAAATATCGTGTCGTCAGCAAGTCTGTATGTTGGCTTTCATGTCCGAAAAGGGATGCCCCTCACACCACCCGCGCGCCTTCCGTCGCGGGGCCGACGTTCTGGCGGAACATCTCGAACAATTCCCGCCCGATGCCGTGGTGATTGCCTGACAGATCGGCCTGAACCGGTGCGCGCGCGTCCAGATCGACGCCGACCACGTCCAGCACCCCGGTCTGCGCATCCAGCCGAACGAGGTCGCCGTCCTGCAACTTGCCCAAAGCCCCGCCGCACGCCGCCTCGGGCGAGACATGGATGGCAGCAGGCACTTTTCCCGACGCTCCGGACATCCGGCCATCGGTGACAAGCGCCATCTTCAAGCCGCGATCCTGCAACACCGACAGAATGGGGGTGAGGGAATGGAGCTCCGGCATCCCGTTCGCGCGCGGGCCTTGGAAGCGCACGACCACCACGGTATCGGAGATGAACTCGCCGGCGCGGAAAGCGGTTTTCACGGCGTCCTGACTGTGGAAAATACGGGCGGGGGCTTCGATCACGCGGCGTTCGGGTGCAACGGCGGAAACCTTGATCACGCCGCGCCCCAGATTGCCGGAAAGCTGTTTCAGCCCGCCGATGGCGGCAAATGGCTCGCTCACCGGACGCAGGATCTTGTCGTTCAGGCTGTCGGTCGGCCCATCTTCCCAGACCACTGCCTTGCCTTGCAGCTTCGGTTCACGGCGGTATGCTTCCAGCCCTTCGCCGAGGATCGTCTTGCTGTCGGGGTGCAACAAACCGGCATCCAGCAATTGTCCGATCATGAAGCCAAGGCCGCCTGCGGCGTGGAAATGATTCACATCCGCAAGTCCGTTGGGGTAGACCTTGGCCATCAAAGGCACCGCTTCGGAAATATCGGCGAAATCCTCCAGATCCAGCACGACACCCGCTGCATGGGCCATCGCCGGCAGATGCAGCACGAGGTTGGTCGAACCGCCCGTCGCCATCAAGCCGACCATGCCGTTGACGAAACTGCGCTCATCCAACACTTCGCCCGCCGGGATGAAGCTGTTGCCAAGGGCGGTGATTGCCGCCGCCCGTTCGACAGCAGCACCCGTCAACGCATCGCGCAAGCCATTGCCGGGGTTGACGAAAGACGCGCCAGGCAGGTGCAGGCCCATAAACTCCATCAGCATCTGGTTGGTGTTGGCGGTGCCGTAAAAGGTGCAGGTGCCGGGGCCGTGATAGCTTGCCATTTCCGCCACCATCAGTTCCTCGCGGCTGGCCTTGCCTTCGGCGAACGCATTGCGCACCGCTGATTTTTCGTCATTCGGCAGGCCTGAAGGCATCGGACCCGCGGGCACAAACACCGCCGGAATATGGCCGAAGGTCGCGGCGGCGATCACCAACCCCGGCACGATCTTGTCACAAACGCCCAGATACAAAGCCGCATCAAAGACGTTGTGCGACAGCGCCACCCCTGCCGCCAGTGCGATGACATCGCGCGAAAACAACGAAAGCTCCATCCCCGGTTGGCCTTGCGTTACGCCATCGCACATCGCAGGCACCCCACCCGCAACCTGCGCTGTTGCCCCGGCGCGGCGGGCAGCGGAGCGGATCAGGTCGGGATAGCGCTCATAGGGTTGGTGCGCCGACAGCATGTCGTTATAGGCGGTCACGATGCCAAGGTTCGGCGCGCGGGTTGCGGCCAGTACATCCTTGTCGCTGCTGGCGGCATAGGCATGCGCCTGATTGCCGCAAGACAGATGCGCCCGCGCCGGTCCCTTCGCCACCGCCGCCGCGATCCGCGCCATATATTCGCCCCGGCTGTTGGCGGAGCGGGTGCGGATACGGTCGGTCACGCGGTCGATGGTGCTGTTCAGGGTCATGGCAAGCCTCATGGATGGTTCAGTGCATGTTAGCGCTAACCAGTGGCGATTGGAAGGGAAGTGAACAGAATTTGTCATCCTTGCATGGCTGGACGGCGAAATTTCCCCGGTTTAGCGTATGGACCAATTGCGGAGCGGATCAATGCGCCAAATCCTGTTTGTGTTGCTTTTCAGTCTGGTCTTCGGGCAGGCAGGGCCCGCCTGTGCCGAAGCCTATACCGAGGCGCAAATGAATGCCGATGGTCAAAAGGTCGAATCGCTGTTCGTCGCGGGTGATTTTCCGGCAGCCTCCGCACTCGCCCATCGCCGCTATCTTGCCAGTCAAACTGCGTTTGGTCCCACAACGATGGTGACGCTGGAGGCGGGGCTGGTCTGGGCCAATATCCTTCGGATGCAGGAGGAAGGTCGCGACGCGGCCAATGCCTTCGAAGACCTCTACATCCTGACCCGTGCAAATTACCTGCCCGGCCACGCACTTTACGCGAAAATGGCCATGGGTTATGGTTTGGCACTGTCCGACATCGGGGAGAATGAGCGGGCATTGCCGTTGATTCAACAAGGCGTTTCCGCCGCGGAATTCATCATCGGGCCAGATGCAATCCTGACTCTGACATGGCGCCAAAACCTCGCGACGCTTTATGCGTCAATGGGCATGACCGAGGACGCGCTCGCCGAATATGGTCGCATCTTTGCTGTGCTCGACGCAAATCCAAACGACGAGAACCTGAGCCTTCGGAGCAACGCACACCAGGTCCGCGCGCTGATCCTTTTGAAAGCGGATCGCTGGGGGGAAGCGGCAAACGAGTATGAAGTCGCCTTGCCGCTTCTGGCGGAAAAATGGGGCGAGGCGCATCCGTTTTTCATCAAGCCCTTGCTTGACTATGCTGACAGCCTTTGGCCGCTGAAAGAGATCCCGGCGGCGCTGGAAATTCTGGATCGGGCAGAACCGCTGATCGCCGAAGTCTTTGGGCCGCAAAGTCTGGAACAGGCAAAGGCAATGCAAATCCGCGGGCTGGCATTGACGGTCGATGGACCAACTTCCGCCAGCTTTGATGATGGGTTGATTGCGGTGTCCCGCGCGATTGAAATCAAGGCCACTGTTCTGCCCGCAGACAGCCCCGAACTGGGCTCCAGCCTGTTGGAATATGCGGCGATGCTGCGCGACCGTGACCGACCGGGTGAGGCGCTTGACTATGCGTTGCGGGCGGAAGTTGCAGGGAATCGCAGCCGAGGCGTGTTGCTAGGTGCCGCACTGGAAGCCTATGCAGCGGGCGAACTTCCCGCCGGTGATGCCGGACCGCTGCTGTTTCGTGTCGTGCAGGAGGCAACGAATTCGCAATTGAACCATACCACGCGGCAGCTTGGTGCAAGGCTCGCTCTGGGAGAGGACAAAGGTGGTGCCTTGCTGCGTGAAATCACCGACCGCGATCTCCTTCAGACGCAAATGCAGTCGGAGTATCTGAGCTTTGCCAGCCTGCCTTATGCACAACGCGATCTGGCCTCCGAGGCGGTATTGCGTCAGAAGATTCAGGACAACGCCACCGCTCGCGAAGCAGCTCTAGCCGTGCAGGATCGTGATTACCCTGATTTGACTGACCTGATCGGCAACGGATCCCTGTCGCTGGATGAGTTGCGCGACCTGCTGGGCGCAGACAGCGCGGTGATCGTCCTCGATACTGCGGAAAGCGGTAGGGAGAAAGGCGTCGTTCTTGCCGTCACTCGCGATGACCTCCGCTTTGCCGAAGTGGACCGTCTTCCCGAAATTCTGGAGGAGAGTGTTGCGGAATTGCGCAGCAGCATTTCGCTGCAACTCGGCACCCGCGCGGCGGTGTCGCTGTCTGACCCGGAATCCGAACCGCGCAAAGGGTTTGATTACTTTGACGCCGCGTGGCTTTACCGCGAAACCATCGGCAAGGTGGATGACATCTTGCAGGGCAAGACCCATCTTTATGTCGTGACCAAGGGCGCGCTGGCGTCGCTGCCGCCGCAAATGCTGATCGTGAAGGATGATCCAGCCTCTGACCTGCAATCCACCGATTGGCTGATCCGGCATTATGCGGTGACGGTTCTGCCCTCGGTCTATGCGCTGAAACTTGCGGGGTTGGCGGCGAAAGGGCAGGGTGACCAGCTTGCGATGCTGGGTTTTGCTGATCCGATTTACGACGTTACCGCCCAGAATGTCGAGGCGATGATTGTCGCGGATGCGGGGCCGGCTGCCTCTGTGCTGCGCGGCGCGTTGGCCCCATTGCCGGAAACCGCAGCGGAGTTGTCGGCGGTTGCCGCCTCGCTTGGCAACGAGGCGGAACAACTTGTCGGTGCGGATGCGTCGGAACGGGCCGTGAAGGCGGCGGATCTCTCGCGTTACCGGATGCTTTATTTCGCGACGCATGGCTTGGTGTCGGGCGATGTCGTCGGCGCGCAAAGCCTTGCGGAACCGGCGCTTGCGTTGACGGCGGGGCAGGGCGAAGACGGGCTGTTGCTGGCATCCGAGATCGAAAACCTGAAGCTGAATGCCGATCTGGTGGTGCTGTCCGCCTGCAATACCGCGCAGGGCGACAAGCCGGGGGCAGAGGCGCTTTCGGGGCTGGTGCGCTCGTTTACCTATGCAGGTGCGCGCGGTCTGATGGTGTCGCATTGGCCAGTCGAAAGCCGGTCCGCCGTGCGGCTGATGACCGATATGTTCGCGCGCCGGGCGAATGACCCAAAGCTCGGCATCGCGCAGGCACAACAGCAAGCCATTCTGGCGATGATTGACCATCCGCCAAATCCGAAATGGTCACATCCGGCCTATTGGGCGCCGTTCGTACTGGTCGGCGCACCGCAATAAGCGTGCTAATCTTTCACCTTAGAGTTGCATTTCGTGACAATTGCGCAACGATTGTTTCAGTAGCGTCATCAATCTTGACGCTGAACGGCATTGTTTCGCATTTCGGCCATATTTGACCCGAAACTTGGAAGCAGAGTTTTGACTATTGATTGATGTGTTGCGGGGAAAGCCATGCGAACCTTTCGTCTTGTACCTTTGCTCGGGGTCGCGTTCGGGATTGCTGCCTGTGCCGCGCCGGATGTGGCCTCGCGCAATGGCTTTGCTGATTCTTCCCCGGTTACCGATTATGCCATGCGTCAAACCGCACTCGCCCCGCAATATGACGTGAAATCCTTGCGCGTCGCAGTGCCGGAAAAGCTGCGCGCTGCGGAAAACCGTGGCCTCTTCATTCAGCCGGATATCCTGTGGCGTGGGGAGCCTGCGGGCGAACGCCATGGACAAATCGCAGCGATGTTCACCGAAGCGTTGAAAACGGCGGTGGCACAGATGACCACTGGCCCCGAAGTGGTGATCGAAGCGGAAGTGACCCGCTTTCGTGGCCTGGACGACACGGCCCGCCAACACGGCGGTGGTCGCTATGACATCGCCTATCTGCTGACCGTGCGCGACTATCGCACCGGACAGGTGGTCGACGGGCCACGCCTTGTAAAGCAGACGATCACCGAGCCGATGCCAAATGCGGCGCGGGCGGAGAATGAGCGCAGCTTCGTGGTAATTGCCTTGCGCAACCGCGCCCGTCGCGAATTGTCGGCAGAGTTCGACAACGCACGGAGCAGCCGTAACACCGGCCCGATTGCGCTGACCCCCGGTCGTCTGATGGAACAATCGCCCTTGCCGTTGTAGCTGCCCGATCCCGGCCGCCACGGCCCGGCATTTGGAGAATCGGGTTTCAGTTGATGCTTGCGGCCCCCTTGTTGCACCTGAAGTACAAAAACACTTCGCGGGATTTTGATCGGAAATGCGTTCTACAAGCGACACGCTTCGTCAGCCCCGTCGCCTTTGATCGGGTTTTCACCGGGCCGCTGCATTGTTCCGCGATCAACAGGGATGCAGGCCCGCGTTTGAAAAAGCGTTTCCCCCTCTTGCACGGCCCAGACTCATCGGGTATTCAACCGCCAGCGGGTGATTAGCTCAGTTGGTAGAGCGCTTCGTTTACACCGAAGATGTCGGCGGTTCGAGCCCGTCATTACCCACCAATTTCAAACCTTTGGCGGAAATCGTGCCCCTCCCTCGGCGGCGAGCGTGAGCATTTGCCGTTTTTGCTGTCAATCGTAGCGGATTATTCCTCAACCATCACGATCAAATACCGCATTGGCCGCTTGACGCCGTGCGCGCCCTTCCGTAATACCCCTTCACGTTCGGGCGGGCCCGGATGGCACATGCGGTTGTAGCTCAGTTGGTTAGAGTACCGGCCTGTCACGCCGGGGGTCGCGGGTTCGAGCCCCGTCAACCGCGCCAGCCATCCGCCCGCCCCGAACGTGATTGAAATGCGCGGTTGTAGCTCAGTTGGTTAGAGTACCGGCCTGTCACGCCGGGGGTCGCGGGTTCGAGCCCCGTCAACCGCGCCATTTCCCCTATCTTTCCGATGAAGCGAGACGTTGCGGTACGATGTCATTGACCGCTCCGTTCCGTGCGGGTCGCTCCCCGGTGCACGACGCCGAGGCCATTCGGTTTGATTGGCATTGTGCGGCTGGCCAGGCGCGCACCATGTCACGCTGTTTCACTGTGCGTGACAGCTTCGTGGGCCACCCTTGTGCAACCGCGATGCGCCGGAGTATTCATTCAGCGGGTTGCAGGACATGCCGGGCAATCCTCCGCCGACGCGACACGCCAAGATGAAACCCGAAGGAAGCTGTGCCCCGTGGGGGTCGGCTGAAGGCGGAGATCCTGAAAATGCGCAAGTTGGCCTTGCCCTCCGTTTTCGCGGTGGTGATGGCTGTTGCCCCGATGGCTCATGCCGCGACGAGCGCGACATGCGCGGTGAAATCCTATGACGCCAAGACCATGATGCTGACACCGGAAGACGGCAGCCAGTATCAGATGTCGAAGGCGTGGAAGGATTCGGCTTTGAAGCCGGGTGAGAAGGTCGCTTTTGCTTCGATTCTGAAGGGAAAGATCCATGAGGCCCGTCGTCTGAAAGTGATGAAATAAGCGCCGCCCTCCCTGTCGGACGCTGCACATGGGGGACCACTGGCCCCCTGTGTCATTTCCTGTGTCACGTCTCAGCTCCAGGCTGTCGCGCCAGATCGTCTGATCTGGTCAGCGCCGCCCGCGAGCCGCCGCCATTGCTGCCCTTTGCCGTTTCAACCCAGCTTGATGCGATAGCGCACATGCCCGTCATATGGGGCGTAACTGTCATAAAGCGCACGCGCGCGCGCGTTGGCCTCATCGGTATGCCAGTAAAGCCGCGAATAACCGTTCTCTCGGCAAATCGCGATCAGATCGTCCAAAAGCGCCCGCCCGAGGCCACGCCCCCGCGCGG
>NZ_JAKDLJ010000152.1 GCF_030452865.1 Pseudorhodobacter sp. | reverse complement strand
CCTCATCCCCGGTGGCGGTGGTATATTCCTCATCCAATATCAGCAGTTCGGCCAGATCATTGGGCAGCACGGCATAGGGTTTAGGGGTCTTGATCTCCACCGTCAGATCATCAATCGCGGTGGCGGAGGCGATGTTGGCCGCCAGATCAGGCCGGATGGAGGCTTTGGCTTTTGCCACCGTGTACACCACATCCGACGCGGTAAAGGCGTTGCCGTTCTGGAATTTGACGTTGGGGCGCAGCTTGAAACGCCATGTGGTGTCATCAACATTCTCCCACGACTCCGCCAGGCCGGGGCCAAAGGTCAAATCGGCGCTGCGCTTCACCAGCGGGTCATAAAGGTGATAATACATGATGTTGGACGAAAGCTCCTCCCCCGCCAGCGGGAACAGGTTGCTCGGGTCTGCGGTCAGGCCGATTGTGATGGATTTATCCTGTGCGCTTGCGGCACCCGCGGCCAGAAGGGCCACGGACAGGGCGCTGCCAAGCAGCATTCGGTGGGTCAGGGCGGTCATTTCTGTCTCCTTTGTTGGTTTGTCGGGTCGTCGCGGGGGTGGTTTTCCACCCCTCATGTTGCCGTGAACTTGGTGCTTAATGCCCCGGCTTGGCGGTCTGCACCTCGATTTGATAGCCCTCGGGGTCGTTCATCACGAATGCCCGGATGCCGAGTTCGGCGCTGTCGCGCGGCGTGGTCAGGCCGGGAATGTCGTTTGCTTTGGCCCATGCGTGCCACGCATCGACATCCGGGACGCGAAGGCAGATTTGCACGGTCTTGTCTTCATGCCAGTTCTGCATGCCGCGCGCCTCGTCCACCAGACCGACATGCGCCTGCCCATCAATGCGATAGATTTTGGACCAGCCCTGGTCGATGGCCAGTTCCAGCCCCAGAATATCCTCATAGAACCGCATCGCCCGTGGCAGATCGCGGAAATAGAGGAAGGTGATGGCCAATACGATGCCGCCGGTCGGGCGGGTCGCGGGTTGTGAACTCATGCCTGTGGAATCCCCCTTGGACTGTATGCAGATGGTATACAGCCCGGCTGACGAGTCAACGATTCCGGCTGCGTGCAGGACAAAAAAAATCTGGTGCCGCCGTTAGAACCGGCAGTCAGAACGGGTGGTGCAAATGCGAAAAGATTGCCTGACGCGTATGGCTCAGATGCAGTTTCATCGCAGCAGAAGCGGCCTCCGGGTCTTGGGCGATAACGGCGTCGATCAGCATCAAGTGTTCATGGCAACCCGGTTCGAACCGCGCAGGAATAGACCCTTGGTCATACATCCGGGTTTTGATTTTCAGCCCTTCGATCAACTCCATCAACAGCTTGGACCCGGCCATGTGCGCAAGGGTCAGATGCAGTTGCATGTCAACGGCGGTATGTTCTGCGGGACTGGGACGCTGTTGCAGGAACCCGGAGAAATGCCCGCGCAAATCCGCAAGTTTCTGCATGGATTGCCCCGAAATTGCGGCTTTGCGCGCAGCTTCACATTCCAGCAGGCTGCGGACGTGCAGAATCTCCATGATGTCGGTCAGCGAGACGATACTGACCAGCGGCGCGCCGCCGTGCGACCGTGTGGCAAACCCTTCGCTGACCAATTGACCGATCGCCTCGCGCACCGGAGTCCGCGAAACGCCAAGCTGATCGGCGAGGTTCTTTTCCGGCAACCGGGTGCCGGGGGGCAAGGTGCCGTCAAGGATCATCGCCTTGATTTTCCGGAAGGCGGAGTCGCCAAGCGTTTGCGGCATAACGGTCATCGGCTTCTCCCTGGGCAGCGGCACCGATTTGTGCCGTGCTTTTTGACGCAGTATCTTTTCAGATATGATATTTGGTATACACTCGGTATATCAAACCTCAAACTCTAGTTTGGATATGCCATGACAAAAACCACGCTTGACCTGATCATTCGCGGCGGTATTGCCGTTTTGGGCCATAGGGTGCAGCAGGCCGATATCGGGGTGCGGGGGGGCAGGGTCGCCGCGATTGGCGACGGCTTGCCGAAAGCGGCAGAGGAGATTGACGCGCGCGGCTTGTTGGTTCTGCCCGGTGGCGTCGACAGCCATTGCCATATCGAACAAATCTCTGGCGCGGGGCTGATGAACGCCGACACATTCGAATCCGCGACCCGTTCGGCGGCCTTGGGTGGGACGACGACGACGATTTCCTTTGCGGCGCAGCATCCGGGACATATGATGCGCAAAGTGGTGGGCGATTATGCCAAACTCGCCCGCAAAGGCGCGTTGATAGACCATGCCTTTCACATGATCGTGTCGGATACCGGCAACGGCAATCTGGCCGACGACATCCCCGCGCTGATCGCCGAAGGCCACCGCTCCATCAAGATTTTTACCACCTATGACAAGGTGCGGCAGGACGATAAATCCATTCTCGACCTGCTTGATCTTGCGAAACGCGCCGGGGCTTTGGTGTGTTTTCACGCCGAAAATGATGGCTTGATCCGGCATATGACGGAAAAGCTGCTGGCCGCAGGCAAGACCGCGCCGCACTATCACGCCCAATCCCACCCGCGCGCGGCAGAGGTCGAGGCGATTGACCGCATGTGCCGCTTTGCCGAGTTCACCGGCGCGCGGATCATGATATTTCACGTCTCCACGGTGGAAGGCGCGCAGATCATCCGCGCAGCACAGGCGCGCGGCGTCGCAGTGGCGGCGGAAACCTGCCCGCATTACCTGTTCATGACCGAGGATATCTTGCAACGGGAAAATCCCGCTCGTTTTCTATGCTCGCCACCGCAACGCAGCGCAGCGGATCAGGACGCACTTTGGGCGGCGATGGCGGATGGCACGATCACGATCATCACCTCCGACCACGCGCCGTATCGGATGGACGCAAGCGGCAAGTTTGCCAACGGGGCGGATGTGGCGTTCAACCGGATTGCGAACGGAATGCCGGGGCTGGAAACGCGCCTGCCGCTGATGTTCAACGCGATGGTGACAGAAGGGCGTATGGGCCTTGCCGCTTTCGCACACATGACGGCCACCGCGCCGGCACGGGCCTTCGGGCTGGCAACGAAGGGCGAGATTGCGCTTGGCTTTGACGCCGATATTGCGCTGTGGGATCCCAAGCTGCGCCATGACTACGGCGTGAATGATCTGCATGACAATGTTGGCTATAATCCATTCGAAGGGACCGCAGTTACCGGGTTGCCTGTAACCCTGTTGTCGCGCGGCGAAGTGATCGTGCGCGACAGGCAGCTTTGCGCCGGGCCGGGGCGCGGCAAATGGTTGCCCATGACCGAACCAGGGGTTTGAACGGGACGCCGCGGACGTTTCCAGTCGCCCAATAGCGGTGCGGCGCATGATCGACCACCCAAATGCGGTGTTCCCGGTGCAGTTGGGCCGAACCGGGGTTCAGCGGAACGAGGTCAACGCCGTGCCGTCAGCAACCTGCCATCCGTGCCAATCAGGTGCAAAGTGCCGGTTTCGTCGATTTCAAAGCCGGTCACCCTGGGCAGCAGATCCAGTAGCTTACGCTCCTGATTCATCAACGCCTCGGGGCAGGCCATCATCGTGGTGCCTGTGGGAGTGATGGTCAGCGTGTCGCCGGAGGTATCATAGCTGCCAATGATGCCATTGCAGGTCGCGTTTCCCGTAAGGCTGCCATCGGCCATGAAATGCAAATTGGCGTTGGTGTTGTCGATGACGCCGCCCCCAGCTATATCCTCCACCCGCCATTCGCGGCCCAAAAGTGGGGCGTCGTCATGGGACATCAGATGATCTGCCATCGCGCGGTAGGCGGGTAGGGAGGTGGGATCGGACGCGGCATTGGCTGCAACCGGGTTTGAGGCAAACCGCACGATCACCATATCGGCGGCAGGATCAATCCAGATGGTTTGCCCATGCACCCCGCGCGCAGCATAGGCGCCATGGTCGTCGTTGGATATCCACCACATGCTGCTATAGCTCCACCCCGGCAGCAGATCATAATCTGCTTTCGCAAATGTCGCGGGGTTGCCGCCGTGTTGAATGGCTGTGATCGCGGCAGGTGGGATGATCTGTTCACCGTCCAGTTGACCTTGATCCAGCATCACTTGGCCCAGCCGCGCCATATCGCGCAAGGTGGCGTTGAAACCGCCGCCTGCAAAGGGCGTACCAATGGAATCAACAGTATAGAACGCCTCGCGTTCCGTACCGATGCGCGACCAGATGCGCTCCGACAGCAGGTCAGCCACGGATTTGCCGGTCGCCCGCGCGATCAGCCAGCCAAGGGCATCGGCGTTGATGGTCTTGTAGCCGAACGCCGCGCCATGCTCGCCCGCTTTTTCAACCGTTTGCAGATAGTCGAAATAACTGCGCGGACCGGTATGGTTCGCGGGCTTTGGCAGGGGACTTCCGGCTTCGGCATAGGTCCAGACCTCAGCCTCCGGGTCGGCGTAATCCTCGGAATATTTCAAACCGGTTGTCATATCCATGACTTGCCGCACTGTGGCATCGCCAAAGGCGCTTCCTTGCAATTCCGGGATCAGATCGCCCACAATGGCTGCCTCATCCAATCGACCTTCGGCCACCAGCATCTCGCCCAGAAGTCCAGTCAGCGATTTCGTGACCGACATCGCGCCATGCAAGGTGTTGGCGTCAAGGCAGCCGTCATAGCGTTCGTACACGACGACGCCATGGTGAAGCACGATGACGCCATCGGTATAGTTGGCGTCGAATGCCTCGCCCCATGTCATGGGACCCTTCGCGCCGAGCGGGGTGAAACTTACCGCATCCAGATCGGGCCGCAGCGCCTGTGGCAAACCCCGCGCGCCTGTAGTGCGACCGGGAACCGACACGCTGGGCATAAGCTCCCGGAAGTGGCACACGGTCCAGCGCAGCTTGGGGAAGGCGAAATAATCAGGGTCGGTAAACCGGATGGTCTTGTCAGCCGCAGGTGGAAAACCCTGCATCCAGCCCAGCGTTATCGGGTTGGACTTGGCCGCAGTTGGTGTTTCGGCCAGAGCGGCACCTCCCAAGGCAAGGCTCGCCGCGATCGCTGTTGTAACGGGTTTGAACATTTGCCCCCCTTAATCCGGTTCCTGCAAGCTACCGTCGAAGAGTGTCGGAATCCGCCGAACGACAAAAGCCGAAGCGGCCGGGCATAAAAACAAAGCGGCGCTGGCGTTCAGTGCCGCACGGGCACCGGCAAAGGCGCCGCCATCCACGCGGCCACTGCCTGCGCTTGCATCACCAACAACAGCGATATGATCGTAACGACGGAAAGATGCAGCATCATATCCCTTCTTTCCTTCTATGCGTACCTGACGCAGGCCATTGGTTTCGCGAAGTACTCCAACACCTGCCTATCATATATAGGCTGCCCAAGAGAAAATGAAAGCGGTGGGTCACCGGCCATGCAGCAGATTGAGCCGGGTCGAGAAGATTTTTTTGATGCTTTGACTCGAATCGCGTTACGCGGCGGTGGGGGGGACGCCGCCCCGACATCAACCAACTGCCAAGACGGCGCGCGTAAGCGATAAGACAAGAGTGAACTCAAGCTGACGCCCGACTTAATGCTCGGTCCCCGGTTCGGCGACGTTTGCACCCGGTCCGCAATCCAAGCGCCGCACGCAACGCCCTGCGATTTGCGCATTAACTCCATTCGCATGAACCTATGAATATTTCACGCGAAAGTTTCGTGGCGAGGGCCATTGAAGACGAGTTTTCGACGGTGCCCCCAGTCGTGTCACAAGTGGCGTATGGCGTTCGTGTGACTTCGGGACGCAATTTCATACCTCGCGTCCCTTGCAAGCCCGACTCTCAATGTGAATGACCCGCAGGCTTTTGGGCGAAGGGGGCGTGGTTTTGACCGGCGCTTCGATAGACTGCATAGGAGCCGATCATCCGGGTTTGTGCGGCGCGAAGTGCCAGCGTGCAGGAGGGGCAATGGAATGCCCGCAGCGGTCAACTTTCCTGCCATGTCCGCGCGTTTGATGATCAGCAGGCTGGGTAAGGTGAGTTGGTCAGGATCAGCGGTTTTCGTTTTGCCTGGTTTTGCAGGTTGAAAGAGCCGCGCTCCCAGAGGTCAGTGATTGTTTTTGAAGTCCTGGCGATGGTGGCAGAGACGACAGCGCGGGCCAGCGGTTCGTGAACATCTGCGTCGCGCAGATGGCGCGCGGTGGTTTTCAGTCGCCAGGAACCTCGGCCAGCTCGCTGATAAACATCACATAATTTGCGTGTTCTCTGCCCTCGGATTTGAAAATCTGTTAGATAGAGGCGGAAATTGGCTGCATGATACTTCTTACAGGCTTGTCAGGGGCGAACGTCAGGCAGCGTAGCCCCAACGCCGATCTGCGGGTGTGAGGTGACTTCAGGTCATGGTCGATTGCGGGGCGGCGCGCTGGTTTTGGTATAGCCGATGTGGTCTGACGGGTACTTACTGGTGCAGCCCTTTCCGGCGCGATCAGGCGTCGCGTTTCATGATCCATTCCACCTCTGGCGCTGACACAAAACGCCAGTTGCGGCGCGGCCCGGCCATGACGTTAAGATAATACATCTCAAACCCGTAAGGTGCGCCGCAGGGGTGATGACCACGCGGCACCAGAACCACATCGCCATCCGCCACGGCCATGGTTTCATTCAACGACAGATCATCCGTATAAACCCGCTGAACCCCAAACCCATTCGCCGGGTTCAGCCGGTGATAATAGGTTTCCTCCAGATAGGTGATGCGCGGAAAATCATCCTCATCATGGCGGTGGCTGGGATAGGAGGACCAGTGACCGGCGGGGGTGAAAACTTCTGTCACCAAAAGGCTGTCGCAATAGTCCTCATTTTCCATGGCGATGTTGTTGATATAACGGGTGTTGGTGCCGCGTCCGCGCTCGGTCAGGCTGATGCCTTCCGGGCCGATCCGCCGCGCTTTGTGGCCGCCTTTGCCGGGGGCGGTGCAAACCGCGATCACGCAATCGGTGGTCGCACTCGCACTCCAATCCGTGCCATTGGGCAAGTAAAGGCAATGCGGCGGGGTCTTTTCAAATACGGACGCCCTGTCGCCCAACACGCCCCAATCCTGCCCGGCCCCGGAAATCCGCGCATTTCCTTCAATCATCACCAGAATATGCTCACGCTCCCCGGTGGCCTCAGACGCCGTTTCCCCCGCGCGCAAGTGGTAAAGGCCAAAGCCAACATAGCGCCAGCCTGCATTCTGGGCGGAAATGTCATGGACCTTGCCATGCGTGCCAAAAGGTTTGCGCAACAGGTCAGGCATTGCTGTCATCCTTTGTATTTTCGACGTAATCCGTAAAGAAGAACACATAAGCGCAATAGGCGGCGGCGCTGCCAAACAGGGCGGCCCATCCCGGACCGTCCATCGACAACTCTACCACCGCCCAGCCTGCCGTGATGCCAACTGTCAGCACCCTGCGCCAAAGCGGCAGAAAAAACGGATGATGCAAGTCAAAGAATTTCATCCCTCAGCTTTCGATTTTCAGGCCGGACCGGGCGCAAAGCGCCGTGATGTGATCATAGCCGATTTTTGAATATTCAAAAGGCGGTGCCTTTGCCGGGTCTTGTTCAGCCTCCACCACGATCCAGCCGGAATACTCCATACGCGCCAATTCATCCGTGATCGCCGCGAAATCAATGCAGCCCGCCGGATCGCCGGGAACTGTGAACGCCCCCGCAATCACACCATCAAGGAAACTCTTGTTTTCCGACTTGATCCTTCGGGCAACCGGTTCACGGACATCCTTGAAATGCACATGACGCACCCGGTCCCCCCATTTGCGTAGCGTGCCCAGCACATCCGCGCCACCGAAACGCAGATGCCCAGTATCGAACAACAGCGTTACCTCGGGCGATGACCCGTCCATCAGCGCATCAATATCGTCCTGATCCTCGATCATTGACCCCATGTGATGATGATAGGCCAAAACCATGCCTT
>NZ_JAKDLJ010000151.1 GCF_030452865.1 Pseudorhodobacter sp. | reverse complement strand
CTTCGATAGCCAAATCTATAGCGTATTGCGTGGTCCCGGTGCATTTGCCCACCATATCAAGGCGCTGCATCGGTTTGCCCAAGTATTTCCACGCGCTGGCGGGGCGCAATTCAACATCCGTTACCGGTTCAATCCGCGCCGCATCCTCGGCCAGATCGGTATAGGCGATCTTGCTGCCATCGGGCAGGACGACGTGACCATCCTGTGTACCGAGCAGATTGTAGTCTTCGCCCGTGCGCAGGGCGGCGGCTTTCTTCAGCGTTTCCCGCGCCACACCCCCCGCCATGCGCAATTTCACGAAAGCATCCGGCACCGTGGAGGAGCCACCAGTGATCTGTATCCCGAGAAATTTCGCAGGAACCGCCATGAATTCGCGGGCGGCTTCGGCCAATGCACTTTGATCATAGGCCGGGAAAGGCACGGCTTCGCCCAGCACGGCGCCATTGTAATAAGCCGGACCGGGCAATCCGGGGGATAGGATCACGGTCGCCGGGTCAACATCCAACTCCTCCGCAATCAGATAGGCTTGAATGGAATAAGTGCCCTGCCCCTTGTCGCCGCGCGGCGTGATGAGCCTAATGCCGTCACGGCTGATCTTGACATACGGCGTGATCGCCGCCTCACCTGCCCCCAAACCATCGAGTAACGGGTTCGCCAGCGGCTTCTTGAACGCATAGGTGCCAAAGGCAACACCCCCGGCGATTGCGGCGGAGCCGATCAGAAAGCTGCGCCGGGCGAGTGTTGCAAAACCAGCCATCGCATCAACCTTCTGTTCTGGCGGCGGCATGGATGGCGGCCCGGATGCGGGGATAAGTGCCGCAGCGGCAGAGATTGCCCGACATCGCCTCGTCAATATCGGCATCACTGGGCGACGGGTTGCTGTGCAGCAGTGCCGCGGCTTGCATGATTTGCCCGGACTGGCAATAACCACATTGCGCCACCTGCGTTGCGATCCAGGCAGCTTGAACCGGATGCGGCGCTTGCGGCGTTCCCAGGCCTTCGATTGTGGTGACACTGGCACCGGCAAGCGAGCCCGCCTCTACCTGGCAGGAGCGTACAGCCTCCCCGTCCAGATGCACGGTGCAGGCACCACATTGCGCGATGCCACAACCGTATTTCGTTCCGGTCAGGCCAAGTTTATCGCGGATGATCCACAGCAGGGGCATATCCTCGGGCACATCGACCTGTTGCGCGTTGCCGTTCAGCGTAAAGCGTATCTGCATGGAAATTCCCCACCTGTTCAAACCCATTGATAGGCTGACCGCAACTGATGCACAAACGCCAAAGCGGCAAGGTGGAAAATATGATCACTATTGCGGATTGTGGCAGGCGGCCCAGACACCAGCTTGCTGCATTTCCAGCGCCGGTTCCTCCGTCGCGCATCGCGGGATGGCATAGGGACAGCGGGCGCGAAAGGCGCAGCCCTGTGGCGGGTCAAGCGGGTTGGGAAGTTCGGTTTCCCGCGCTTCGGGTGCTTTCAGCGCCCGCCCGACTTTCGGAGCACTGTCGGCAAGCAGTTTGGTATAGGGGTGGTGCGGTGCGGCGAACACCTGATCCGTAGGCCCGATTTCCACCACGGAGCCGAAGTAGAGCACGGCCACACGGTCGCTGACTGCCTCCACCACCGCAAGATCATGGCTGATGAACAGATAGGTCAGACCCAGCTTTGCCTTGAGGTCGGACAGCAGGTTCAACACCTGTGCCTGCACCGAGACATCAAGGGCGGAAACCGGTTCATCCAAGATCAGGATGCGCGCGTCGGCGGCCAAAGCGCGGGCGATGCCGATGCGCTGCGCCTGCCCGCCGGAAAATTCATGCGGGTAACGCTCAAGGAATTCTTCTCGCAGATTCACCGCAGCAAAAATTTCACTGATCCGCGTTGCCCTTGCGGCTTTCGGCATCCGATGGAGATGGCGCAGCGGCGCTTCCATGATCTGACGGATGGTCTTGCGCGGATTCAGGCTGCTGATCGGGTCTTGGAACACATATTGGATTTTTCGGCCGAAGGTCGCGGGATTGGTGGTATTCAGCGGCTCGCCCTCAATCTCGATTCGGCCACCGGTCGGTGCCAGCAGCCCGACGAGCATCCGCGCGAGGGTGGTTTTGCCGCACCCGGATTCGCCAACAATTCCCAGCGTTTCGCCTTTATCCACCACAAGCGAAGTCGGCCGAACCGCCCGCACCATCGCCTTTGGTGGCCCGAAAAGCCGTTTGCCCACCGGAAAGCTTTTGCTCAACCCTGTCAGTTTCAGCGCCTCTGTCATGCCACCGCCTCCGGCCGGGCGGGTTCAGGGTGAATACAGCGCACCTTTTGCCCCGGTCGCAGCGGGGCAAGCGGGATATCTGCCGCACGGCAGGCCGGTTGCACCTTGTCACAACGGTCGGCAAAGGCGCAGCCGATGCCAAGCTGGTCCACGCCGGGCGGCAGGCCGGGGATCGCGGCCAACCGCCGCCGTCCGCCGCCAAGCTCCGGCACGCAGGCCATCAGCCGCGCGGTATAGGGATGGGCGGCGGTGTTGAGGATGGCCTCCGTCGGCCCTTCCTCCACAATACGGCCCGCATACATCACCGCAACCCGATCACAAAGCTGCGCCACCACGCCGAAATCATGGGTGATGAAGATGATCGCAAGCCCCCTTTCCCGCCGAAGATCATCGAGCAGGGACAGGATTTGCGCCTGAACCGTGACATCGAGCGCGGTTGTCGGCTCATCCGCGATAATCACTTCCGGGTCGTTGGCCAGCGCCATTGCGATGCCCACCCGTTGCCGCATGCCGCCTGAAAGCTCATGCGGGTAGCTGTTGATCCGATCCTCGGCATTGGGGATGCGCACGGATTTCAGCAGGTCAATCGCATGCGCGCGCGCCTCGGCCTTCCCTTTCGGATGGTGCACCCGCACCGCCTCGATCAACTGGTCGCCGATGGTGTAGAGCGGGTGCAGGGTCGCCTGCGGGTCTTGGAAGATATAGGCCACGCTGTCGCCGCGCAAGCGGCGCAAGGTTTCATAGGGCGCGCCGACCAGATCCTGCCCCTGATAATACACCGCCCCGCCGGTGATAACTCCGGGGGGTGAGGCGACAAGCCCCATCACCGAAAGCGCGGTCACCGATTTGCCCGACCCGCTTTCCCCGATGATGCCAAGGCATTCGCCTGGCCGCACCGACAGGTCTACCCCACCCACCGCCTTGTACACACGGCCCTTGACGTGGAATTGCGTGTGAAGGTCGCGCAACGCCAGCAAGGCATCATCCGACGCGGTAGGAATCGGGGCTTTGCGGTCCACCCGCGTCGCCGGCATGGGACGGCTGAGCGCGCCGGATTTCAGGCGCGGGTCCAGCGCATCGCGCACCCCGTCGCCCAACAGGTTGATCGCCATGACGATGATCAAGATCATCGCACCGGGAATAATCGAGGTGTTCGGGTTGGTGATCAGTGCCGAACGCGCCTCCCCGAGCATGGAGCCAAGATCGGCTTGCGGTGGCTGACTGCCAAGGCCAAGAAAGCTCAACCCTGCGGTTTCAAGGATCATCCAGCCCACCGTTGTCGAAATGGCGATGACGATCACCGGGATGACATTCGGCAGCACCTCGGTCGCGATGATGCGCAGATCACCCATGCCCGACAGGCGCGCGGCATCGACAAATTCCTTATGCGCGATGCCGACCGTGACACCCCGGATGTTGCGCGCGAAAAACGGGATGTTCACGGCAGAAACCGCGATCAACGCATTCATCAGCCCCGGCCCAAGTGCGGCAACAATGGCCAAAGCCAGCAGGATATAGGGAAAGGCCATCAGCATATCGACGCCGCGCATGATGATATTGTCGGTCTTCCCGCCATAGAACCCTGCGACAATGCCAATGGTCGCCCCCAAGGTCGCCGCAACCGCCGCCGCCACGAAACCGACCGCCAATGACAACCGGGTGCCCCAGAGCAAACGACTTAGCAGATCGCGGCCCAGATGATCGGTCCCCAGCAGGGCCGTCCCCTCCAACGGCAGTTTGAAACGGTTGGCGGTGTCGATCACATCCGGGTTGGCAAGCGGCAACAGCGGTGTGAGCAGTGACAGCAGGACCACGGCTACCATGACGATCAAACCGCCAAGCGCCAGCCGATTGCGCGCCAGCAGTTTGAAAAAGCCGCTCATGTCTTGATCCTTGGGTCCAGCAGGCTTTGTGCCACATCCACCACGATGTTGAACATCACATAACAGGCCGCGACGATCACAACGCCGCCTTGCACCAGCAGGATGTCCCGCGTCAGGATCGCATCCACCAGCATCCTGCCCACGCCGGGCCATTGGAACACGATCTCGATATACACCGCGCCCGAGAGCACGAAACCGGCCTGAATCCCCAGAACCGGGATGATCGTCACCATCGCCGCGCGCAACGCATGGCGCCAGATCACGCTCCGCTCATGCACGCCTTTTGCCCGCGCGGTACGGATGAAATCCTGCCGCAATACCTCCAGCATGGCAGAGCGTGAAAGCCGCGCGATGACCCCGGCTGCAACCACGGCAAGGGCGATGGCCGGCAGGGTCAGGTGCCGGATCAGTGCCGTGAAATCCCGGTCACCATAGATTGGCCACATGCCGGACACCGGAAACCAGCGCAGGTCCACCGCGAAAATCAGGATCATCATCATGCCGAGGAAGAAGGAGGGGATCGAAATGCCCAGAAGCACGACAAAGGTGATCAGCTTGTCCGCCAGCCCGAATTGCCGCGCCGCCGAAATCACCCCCGCCGCAACGCCCAGCAAAGAGCAGATCACGAAGGCGGTCCCGGCCAGCACAAGGGTCGCATTGAAACGCTCCAACACCTCATCCAAAACTGCGCGGTTGAGAGAGAAGGAACGCCCGAAATCACCGTGCAGCATATTGCCGAGCCAGATGAAATAACGCTGGATCATCGGTTGGTCGAGGCCAAGATCACGGTTCAGCTTTTCCACGTTTTCCGGCGTGGCATAGGAGCCAAGGATCGCCGTCGCGGGGTCACCGGGGATCATCGCCATGATCACGAAAACGATGATCGAAATGCCCAAAAGGACGGGAATGGCGGATAGAAGTCGCTTGATGATATAGCCCGCCATGCCGTCCCCATTTTCCCCATAGGCAGGCAGCCGCGCGCAATGGGGCGGCTGCCTGCGATCTTATGTCTTGCTGACTTTGCCCAGCAAAAGGAAGAATGATGGCTGCAACGAGAAGCCTTCCACCTTGTCGGAGGTAACGGCGTTCTGTTTCCAGTTGGCAACAAAGACCCACGGCGCATCATCATGCACGATGACCTGCATTTCCTTGTAGAGTTTGGCGCGCTCCGCCTGATCGGTCGACTTGCGCGCGGCGTCCAGCAGCGCGTCCACCTTCGGGTTGGAATAGTAACCGGAGTTGAAACCGCCCTTGTCCGGCCAAGCCTCTGTGCGCAGGGTCAGAAAGGGCAGCGTGTCCGGGTCGTTGGTCATCCACGCCATTTCGGCCATATCGGCCTTGCCATCAAGACCGGGGTTCACCTCGCCCAGAAAGGTGTTCCATTCATAGGTCTCGATTTTCACTTTCAAGCCAACGGCTTGCAGATCGGCCTGAATGGCGGTGCCCATCGCGATAGGGTCCAACATGCCGGAGCCGCCTTCGGTGACAAAGAAGGTCAGTTCCGCCCCTTCGGCCCCCGCTTCCTTCAGAAGTGCGCGCGCCTTGTCGGGGTCATAGGGGTAGGGTTTCACATCGTCATTATAGGCCCATGCAAAGGCGGGGGGTGTCGGACCTGCGGCGACGGCGGCGGTGCCTTCCAGCACATTGTTGACAATCGCTTCCTTGTTGATCGCGTAGTTCGCGGCCTGCCGCACGCGCTTGTCCGCCATCGGGCCATCCTTGGCGTTCAGGATCAGGAACCAGACATGCGGGCCGGCTTGCTCATAAATCTTGAAAGCGGCACCCTGAAATTCCGACAGAGAGACCGGTGGCACCTCCACCATCAGGTCAATGCCACCCGCCAGCATCTCGGCGGTGCGCGTGTTGGCATCTGTGATCGGGCGGAACACCACCGCTTCCAGCTTTGGTGCGCCGTCCCAATAGTCGGGGTTGGCATCGACCACGACCGCTTCATTCGACCGCCATTCCTTGAACTTGAACGGACCGGTGCCGGAGGGGTTGCGACCAAACTCCGTCCCATGCTTTTCGACAGCGGCAGGGGAGACGATCAGGCCCGTGGGATAGGCAAGGTTCGACAGGAACGGCGCATAGGGCGCGTTCAGCGTGAAACGCACAGTCTTCGGGTCGACGGCTTCGGTCTTTTCCACGGCGGAAAAGAAGAAGGCGAGCGGGAACGGGCCGGTATTGTGGAACGGATGGGATTCGTCCAGCATCCGGTCAAAGTTGAACTTCACCGCATCGGCGTTGAAATCTGAACCGTCATGGAATTTCACGCCGTCGCGCAGGGTGAAGGTGTAGGTCATGCCATCATCGCTGATGGTCCATTCCTTGGCCAAGGCCGGTTCCACCTCCAGCGTGCCATCCTTGTAACGCACCAAACCATCATAGACGTTCATCAGAATGCGGAAATCGTTGACTGCCGTGACTGCCGCCGGGTCCAGCGCCTTTGGTTCTGCAATCTGGCCGACGATCAGCACGTTCGGCGGGGTGTCGGCAAAACCGATCCCGGCGCCGAGTGTCAGGGCCGCGGCCCCGGTGGTGGCAAGCATGGCCCGGCGCGTCAGTGGTAGGAATGTCATGGTGTGTCCTCTCCGTTGGTTGAGCCCAATTTATCATGATGAATTGCATTCAGTCAAATTCTCATGATAAATTCAAGTCAAAGATGCGGGGGAAGTGACCAATGACCTTTTCGATCCTCACCTATGACCGTGAAACCGGCGTCTTTGCCGCCGCCGCCGCGACTGGAAGCCTGTGTGTGGGCGGTTGGGTGTTGCGCGGTGACATCGAGGCGGGTTTGGTTGCATCGCAAGGCACCGCCCCCAGCAGCTTTTGGCGTGACGATGCGCTGCGGCAGATGTACGGCGGGGCAAGCGCGAAAGCAGCGGTCATAAGCGTGACCGAGCCCGACGAAGGGCGCGGGCAGCGTCAGATGATCGCGTTGGACCGGACCGGCGGTACCTTCGGCTTTACCGGGGCGGGTAGCGTGCCCTTTGCCGATCATCTGGCAGAGGATGGGCTGGCCATCGCGGGCAATATGCTGGTCGGACGGCGGGTGTTGCAGGCGATGCGTGAGGCAGCGCTCGGCAATCACGACACCCCGGTTGACCGAATGTTTGCCGTGCTGAACGCGGCCAGCGGGGCGGGTGGAGATGTGCGCGGGTTGCTCTCTGCTGCTGTTTTGGTGCTGGCTCCGGATCGCCCGCCGCTGGATCTGCGCATCGACCACGATGCGCAACCGATCACCGCCCTGCGGCAACTTTGCACCCGGGCGCATCAATCACCCTATCATGACTGGTTGGATGAGGTGCCCGTATTGCGCGACAAGACGCGGCAACCTCACGCAAACTGAACCGCTCACTCCGCCATGAAACGTCGCGTCAACTCCGCTTCCTGACCCATCATCATTTGCTCGGCGCTCGCCATATGTGACGCCATGACCGACTTCGCGCGCGCGGCGTCCCCGTCCCTCAACGCCTGCACCAGTTCCAACTGGTGCTGCCTGCCGCGCCGCCACAGTTCCTGATTTGGCGGTTCATACAGGCGACGATAGACGGTCAGATCGGCCAGGATACGCGCCATGAACCCGATCACGAAGCCCATCAGCCGATTGGAGGCGAAATCCGCGAGCCGCGCGTGAAATGCCAGCGAGGCGACGTGCTGCTCCTTCTCCTCCTCCGGGGTCTGGGCGGGTTCGGGGAAACGCTCGGCAAGATGCTGCAACTCATCAACTTGCGCATC
>NZ_JAKDLJ010000570.1 GCF_030452865.1 Pseudorhodobacter sp. | reverse complement strand
CTCGAAGCGCTCCAGAAGGCGCAGGACCTGCACATACTCGCGCTTGCCGGCCTTTCCCTGCCGGGCTTCCAGCAGTCGGCGCAGGGTTACGCTTCGGGCAACTCCCAGCCCTGCAGAGGTGCGGCCTGATCGAAGGACATGATCTTGCGTTCGATCAGCGCCAGGTAATGCAGTGGAACAAACACCATGTCGCCGGTGTCATAGGGAGAGTGTCCGATCTTCTGTGTAACTGTGCTTTGGTCCATGCTTCCTGAGAGGAGCAAGGACGATGACGATTTCCAAGGAACTGCTGGACGAACTTCTGAAGGGCTGCGAGCGGCCTGAAGATCTGCTTGGCGATGCCGGGCTATTGAAAGAGCTCAAGATCAAGTTGATGGAGCGGATGCTCGGGGCTGAGCTGACCGCGCATCTTGGCTATGAAGAAGGCAAGGATGCGCCATTGGGCCAGTCCAACCGGCGTAATGGCAGCGCCAGCAAGCGCCTGAAAGGTCAAGACGGCGAGGTGCCGATTTCGGTTCCCCGTGACCGGGACGGCAGCTTCGAGCCCGAACTGATCAAGAAGGGCCAAACCCGGATCGACGGCATGGATGACAAGATCATCGGGCTCTATGCCGCTGGTTTGACGGTTCGCGACATTCGCGCCCACCTTGAGGATGTTTATGGCCTTCAGGTCTCGCCTGATCTGATCAGCCGCGTCACTGACGCCGTGCTGGACGAGGTCCGCGAATGGCAGTCCCGAGCGCTGGACCGAATGTATCCTATCGTTATTTTCGATGCGCTCCGGGTCAAAATTCGCGATGCCGACAGCCGCATGGTCAAGAACAAGGCCGTCTATGTGGCCCTGGGCGTCTCACGGGACGGTGTCCGCGAGGTTCTGGGCCTCTGGATCGCCGAGAACGAGGGTGCCAAATTCTGGCTGTCGGTGATGAACGAACTGAAGAACCGGGGTCTCCAGGACATCCTGATTGCCGTCGTGGATGGGCTCAAAGGCTTCCCGGATGCGATCACGGCCGCCTTTCCCGATGCCGCGGTGCAAACCTGCATCGTGCATCTGGTGCGCCACTCCCTGAACTTCTGCGCCTGGAAGGACCGCAAGGCCGTGGCCGCCGATCTGCGCCGGATTTACGGGGCCGCCACAGCCGATCTGGCGGCTGCGGAACTGGATGCTTTCGAAGAGAAATGGGCCGGGAAATACGCCTCGATTGCTCCGGCATGGCGGCGCGCGTGGCAGGAGGTGATCCCGTTCTTCGCCTTCGATCCGGCAATTCGCAAGATCATCTATACCACCAATGCCATAGAAAGTTTGAACCGGGTAATCCGAAAATCGATCAAGACCCGGGGCTCGTTCCCCACCGAGGAGGCCGCAACCAAGCTGATTTATCTGGCCATCCGCAACTTCGAGAAAGGAGGTCGCAATGTCCGGGAATGGTTTGCCGCCCGCAACCAGTTCGCTATAATGTTCGAGGAGCGCTTCAATGCGTGACCGTATCTGAAACCCGCATGGGCTGGGCCAGATACACAGACTTCATGACACTCCCCGATGATGTTCTCGTTGCGGGTAATGTAATCACAGCGTGCCAGCTCCATCACCAGCATCTTGTTCAACGAAGGCATGGCCTTGAAGTCAAAGCTGGCCCGACGCCCCGCCTCTCCTGACCTGCCGTCCCCGGAACCTCATCTCATGCCAGTCCTCAT
>NZ_JAKDLJ010000150.1 GCF_030452865.1 Pseudorhodobacter sp. | reverse complement strand
ACAGCCAGCGACCGCTCAACTTCAATGGTGAAGTCAACGTGGCCGGGTGTGTCGATGATATTGAAACGATATTTCGTTTCATTGGTGCCTTCGTTGGTCGGGTCTTCCTGACGCTGCCAGAACGTGGTGGTCGCAGCGGAAGTGATGGTGATTCCGCGTTCCTGCTCCTGCTCCATCCAGTCCATGGTGGACGCACCTTCATGCGTCTCGCCCATTTTGTGGTTCTTGCCGGTGTAGAACAGAATCCGCTCGGTCGTCGTGGTTTTACCCGCGTCGATATGCGCCATGATCCCGATATTGCGGTAGTGGTCGATTTGATAATCGCGAGCCATGATGCCCCCTTACCAGCGGTAATGGCTGAACGCTTTGTTCGCGTCGGCCATTTTATGGGTGTCTTCCCGCTTCTTCACGGCAGTACCACGGTTGTTGACGGCATCCGAAAGCTCGGCAGCCAGACGTTCTTCCATGGTGTTCTCATTACGCTTGCGGGCAGCGATGATCAGCCAACGGATGGCCAATGCCTCGCGGCGCTCGGTGCGCACATCAACCGGCACCTGATAGGTTGCACCACCAACGCGGCGCGACCGGACTTCAACCGATGGCTTCACGTTCTCAAGGGCTTCATGGAAGCACTCGATGGGTGCGCGCTTCAGGCGCTGCTCAACGCGAGTCAGCGCGTTGTAGACGATGGATTCGGCGACAGATTTCTTGCCGTCGATCATCAGGTTGTTCATGAACTTTGTCAGAACCTTGTCGCCATATTTGGCGTCAGGCAGAATCTCGCGTTTTTCAGCGGCGTGACGACGTGACATATCTTATCCCCTCACTTCGGCCGCTTTGCGCCGTATTTCGAACGACGCTGACGACGATCCTTGACGCCTTGGGTATCCAACACACCGCGCAGGATGTGGTAACGGACACCCGGAAGGTCTTTGATACGACCGCCGCGGATCAGGACAACGGAGTGTTCCTGAAGGTTGTGCTTTTCACCTGGAATATAGCAGATAACCTCAAAGCTGTTGGTCAGACGCACTTTGGCGACTTTCCGCATGGCCGAGTTCGGCTTTTTCGGGGTGGTGGTGTAAACGCGGGTACATACGCCGCGCTTTTGGGGGCATCCTTCCAAGTGCATAGACTTGGACCGCTTCACGCGCGGTTCGCGCGGGTTGCGGATGAGCTGTTGGATCGTTGGCATTCACGTTCCTCGTGTTGCAACTGTCAATACTCGCACCGGTTCACGTTCCGGCACACTGCTTCTCGACGGCATCTTGTGCCTACACAAAACACCAAAACCGCAGTCGTCGCCCTTGCGGGTGACGTTGCGGTGGAATTCCAGAGGATCGGGGCGGTTCAAGGCCCGGATCATGACCACTTCAGTCTTTGAGACCGTCCGGACGCAATGCGCCCCTCAGGTGAGGGGGCGTATAGGGGGAGTCGCGGGGGATGTCAACACGGGCTCCCGCACTTCGCCGAATGGGAATTCAGCGTTTGTGCACGACCGCGACCTGATGCCGACGGGTCCGGTTGTAACCCACAGGGAACACGAAACAGCCCGACATTTCCGGGGTCAACGCATTCAACTCCGCTTCAATTGCCGGGTCGGAATGTTCGAACCGTTTGTTGACCTGCATCCCGTAAAGCAGATCGCCTGTCTTGGTGATCCCCGCCTTCTCCATCATCTTCGGTTGCCAGCGCAAATCTTCGATCACATAAAGCCCACCGGGTTTCAGCTTGCCCCAAAGTTCCAGCAAACCGAATTGCTGATGATGCGAAGCGTGGGAGGCATCGTCGATGATGATATCCAACTCCGGCAGTGACTTTGCTGCCTCACGGATATTTTCCCGCCGATCCATATCGCAGCGGAGAAAGGAAAAGCGGTCATCCTCGAACCATGAGAAATCCGAAACATCGAGACCGTAGATTTTCGCCTTGCTGAAAAACTGCAACCACATCCGGATCGACGGCGCGTCCTTGGTTTCGCGGTCCTTGTCTATCCCATGCTCCGGCCCGCCGATCAGCAGCCCCATTTCCAGAAAGTTGATCTTTTTGTCGCGGTATGGGTAGAACAGCATCTGATAAAGTTCGGTGTAGCGGTGCTTGGTTGAACCTTTGTCCGACCCGAAACTATCGGCAAGATCGGTCAGGTTCAAATTCGGCGCGCCAGCTTTCGCGGTGCTTTTCTCTGACCTGTTTGCCTTGCCCATATGATGCTTCCCTTTATGACTCCGCCGAATGCGGGCTTTTTGTTTTTGGTCCTTCGGCAAACCGCGTGCTCCCGCGCCCGAATGATATTTCGCCGTATCCCAACGGCAAGTCAATGATTGGGCGGCGCCCCCTTGGTCAATGCGGCCTTGCTCAGGTTCAGCCGGCGATGCAACTGATGCTCCCGCAGATAGGTGTAAAGCCCGGTTGCCACGACGATTGCCGCGCCGATCAGTGTCAGGACGCGCGGGAAATCACCAAAGACCAGCCAGCCGAATCCGATGGCCCAAAGCAGGGCGGAATAGCGGAAAGGGGCGACAATTGCCACATCCCCGACCCGCATTGCCATGACGATAAACAGATAGCCCGCGATCAGCCCCGCAGAAGCACCCGCGAGCAACAGAAACTCCCGCAGCGAGACGGCGATCCACGGCTCCAGCGCAAAGCCCGCAAAGCCCATGGTTGTCACCCCGATCGAGGTATAGATCGCGATTGTTACTGATGGCAGCGCGTTGGAAAACCGCCGCGTCACCAAATCCCGCATCACGACAAAGGCAACCGACAGTATCGCCAGCATCGCCCAGATATTGAAGCCGTCGGTTCCCGGCCTCACGATCAGCAACACGCCACCAAAGCCGATCAGAATGGCCGTCATCCGCCGCCACCCGACGGCTTCCCCCATGATCAGCGCCGCGCCAAGTGTTACGGCCAGCGGCAAGGATTGCATGATCGCCGAAAGGTTCGCGAGGGGCATCTGCTGCAAGGCCAGCAGAAAGGTAATGGTCCCTCCAAGTTCCGCGAAGGTCCGCAATCCGAGCAAACCCCGATCGCTCGGCGCAATGCGCAGGCTGGGAACTTTCATCATCCGCGCCAGAACCAGCAGCGCGAGAAGCGACATCACCCCGCGCAGCGCAATCGCTTCGGACAGGGGCACCACCTTTGTCGCCAGCTTCATCAGGGTGTCATTGACGGTGAAGGTCGCCATGGCAATCGCCATATAGAGGATGCCGCGCGTATTGTCCGAAACCGCCAAACCTGTTCTCCCGTTGGCACCGTTTGCCCTTGCCGCAGCCTTCCCGATGCCATGATCCAAGGTCAAGCCCACAACCTGCGTTTTTTGTAACCCGCACAAAATCAAAGGCCCCCCGCAATCGCTTGCGGAGGGCCAAATTTCACGCAGGCTGCGTGTTTACTCGTCGCGGCTTTCCATCGGGTCCGCCATTGCCGGTTCCGGTGCTGCAAGAGCCGCGGCCTGTTCGGCGTCAGCCCGCCGCGCTTCCACAACCTTCACGTCGCGCTCTGCTGCGATCCGCTTGACGCGGCTGGTGGCACCGCCGGTCCCGGCGGGGATCAGACGACCGACGATCACGTTCTCTTTCAGCCCGACCAGTTTGTCGCGCTTGCCCTGAACCGAAGCCTCGGTCAGAACCCGCGTGGTTTCCTGGAACGACGCCGCCGAGATAAAGCTGCGGGTCTGCAAGGACGCCTTGGTGATACCCAACAAGATCGGCTCCGCCACTGCCGGGCGAACACCCATTTTATGCGCCTTGGCGTTGGCTTCTTCCAACTCTTGCTTATCGACGTTTTCGCCTTTCAGAAGCGTGGTCTGGCCCGAGTCGAGAACCTCGAACTTTTGCAGCATCTGACGGACGATCACTTCAATATGCTTGTCGTTGATCTTCACGCCTTGCAGGCGGTACACGTCCTGCACTTCGTCGATCATATAGTTTGCAAGCGCCTCAACCCCGAGGATCCGCAAGATATCGTGCGGGGCGGGGTTGCCATCCATGATGTAATCGCCCTTCTGGACGAAATCACCTTCCTGAACCGGAATATGCTTGCCCTTCGGCACCATGTATTCCAACGGCTGCAACGTGTCGTCAATCGGTTCCAGCGTGATGCGGCGTTTGTTCTTGTAGTCCTTGCCGAACCGCACATAGCCATCGGATTCCGCGATGATCGCGTTATCCTTCGGACGCCGCGCCTCAAACAATTCCGCCACGCGGGGAAGACCCCCGGTGATGTCCTTGGTTTTGGCACCTTCGCGCGGGATACGGGCCACAACGTCACCGGGGCGGATGTCCTGCCCGTCTTCGACCGACAGAATCGCGTCAACCGACATCGGATAGGAGATCGGATTCCCGGCCTCATTGCGCACCGGCTCGCCGTTTTCATCCATGATGATGACTTCCGGCTTCAAATCGTTGCCCTTCGGAGCTGAGCGCCAGTCAGACACGATCTTCTGTGTCATCCCTGTCGCATCATCGGTATCCTCACGCACCGAGATACCGGACACGAGGTCGACAAACCGCGCAACCCCCGCCTTTTCTGCGATGATCGGCAAGGTATAAGGATCCCACTCGAACAGCTTCGCGCCGCGTTTGACCGTTTGGCCATCCTTGACGTGAACCTTGGCACCATACGACACCTTATGCGCTGCACGTTCCTGCCCGGCCTCGTCGATAATCGCGATTTGCATCGCACGGCCCATGACAACCTGTTCGCCATTGGCGTTTTCCAGCAGGTTGGCGTTGCGGAACTCCACCTTGCCTTCCTGGCTCGCTTCAAGGAACGATTGCTGACCACCCTGTGCAATGCCGCCGATGTGGAACGTCCGCATCGTCAACTGCGTACCCGGTTCCCCGATGGACTGCGCGGCGATGATGCCGACTGCCTCGCCTTGATTCACCAGAGTACCACGCGCCAGGTCACGACCATAGCATTGGGCGCAAACGCCTTCTTCGGCCTCACAGGTCAGCGGACTGCGGATACGCGCCGAAGCAACCCCTGCCTGATCAATCAGATCGGCCGTGCGCTCGTCGATCAACTCACCGCGAGCAACGATCACCTCATCCTTGCCCGGCACCAGAATATCCTCAGCCGCAACACGGCCCAGAACACGCTCTGCCAAGGAGGAGACAACCTCACCGTCATTCACCGCAGCCGAGGCTGTGATGCTGTTTTCGGTGCCGCAATCATGCGCCCGCACGATACAATCTTGCGCCACGTCCACCAGACGCCGCGTCAGATAGCCCGAGTTGGCCGTCTTCAAAGCCGTATCTGCAAGACCCTTGCGGGCACCGTGGGTGGAGTTGAAATACTCCAACACGGTCAGACCTTCCTTGAAGTTGGAGATGATCGGTGTTTCAATAATCTCACCCGACGGTTTGGCCATAAGCCCGCGCATCCCGCCAAGTTGCTTCATCTGCGCCGGCGAACCACGCGCCCCGGAGTGGGACATCATGTAAACCGAGTTCGGCTCTTTTTCTGCGCCGGCATCATCATAGCGCACGGCCGAGATTTCTTTCATCATCTCGCCTGCAACCGTATCGGAGCACTTCGACCAAGCATCGACAACCTTGTTATACTTCTCGCCCTGAGTGATCAGGCCGTCCATATATTGCTGTTCAAAGTCCTTCACCTGATCGCGAACGCCGTTCACGATGTCCCATTTGGTGTCGGGGATCAGCATGTCATCCTTGCCAAAGGAAATCCCGGCCTTGAACGCCTCCCGGAAACCCATGGTCATGATCTGGTCGCAGAAGATCACACTCTCTTTCTGCCCGCAGTAGCGGTAAACCGTGTCGATGACGTTTTGAACGTCTTTCTTGCGCAACAATCGGTTTACCAGATCAAACGGTGCTTTGGCGTTGTGCGGAAGCAACGCGCCCAAGCGCAAACGACCCGGCGTGGTTTCAAACCGCTTCCAGACCTCATTGCCTTCCTCGTCCACCTGCTTGATCCGCGCGGTGACCTTGGCGTGCAGATGCACGGCGCCAGCAGCCAAGGCATGTTCCACTTCGGTCACATCGGCAAAGATCATGCCTTCGCCGACCATGCCCTTGCGTTCCATCGTCGTGTAATACAGACCCAAAATCATGTCCTGCGACGGTACGATGATCGGCGCGCCGTTTGCGGGTGACAACACGTTGTTGGTCGACATCATCAAGACGCGGGCCTCGAGCTGCGCTTCCAACGACAGCGGAACGTGAACCGCCATCTGGTCGCCGTCGAAGTCGGCGTTGAAGGCCGAACACACCAGCGGATGAAGCTGGATCGCCTTGCCTTCGATCAGGATCGGCTCAAACGCCTGAATACCCAAGCGGTGCAGCGTCGGCGCGCGGTTCAAAAGAACCGGATGTTCGCGGATCACCTCGTCAAGAATATCCCAGACCTCGGGACGCTCTTTTTCGACCAGTTTCTTCGCCTGTTTCACGGTGCTGGACAGGCCCTTGGCCTCCAGACGCGAATAGATGAACGGCTTGAACAGTTCCAAAGCCATCTTCTTCGGCAGGCCGCACTGGTGCAGCTTCAGTTCCGGCCCAGTCACAATGACCGAACGGCCCGAAAAGTCGACGCGCTTGCCCAGAAGGTTCTGACGGAACCGCCCCTGCTTGCCCTTGAGCATGTCCGACAGCGATTTCAGCGGACGCTTGTTGGTGCCTGTGATGACGCGGCCACGGCGGCCGTTGTCAAACAGCGCATCGACCGATTCCTGCAACATCCGCTTTTCGTTGCGCACGATGATATCCGGCGCGCGCAACTCGATCAGCCGCTTAAGGCGATTGTTGCGGTTGATAACGCGACGGTAAAGGTCGTTGAGGTCGGAGGTCGCGAAACGGCCACCATCCAAAGGCACAAGTGGGCGCAGTTCCGGCGGGATCACTGGCAGAACCGTCAGGACCATCCACTCCGGGCGGTTGCCGGATTCAAGGAAGCTCTCAACGATCTTCAAACGCTTGATGATCTTTTTCGGCTTCAATTCGCCAGTGGCTTCCTTCAACTCCTCACGCAACTGCTCGGCAGTCGCTTCCAGATCAATCGCGGCCAGCATTTCACGAATGGCCTCAGCCCCGATATTGGCGGTGAAAGCATCGGCGCCATACAGATCTTGCGCGTCGAGGAATTCTTCCTCGGTCATCAACTGGCCATAAGTCAGGTCGGTCAGACCGGGTTCGATCACGACATAGTTCTCGAAATACAGGATGCGTTCCAGATCCCGCAACGTGGTGTCCAGCATCAGGCCAATACGGCTTGGCAGGGATTTCAGAAACCAGATGTGGGCAACGGGTGCTGCCAGTTCGATATGGCCCATCCGCTCACGGCGGACCTTTTGCAGCGTGACTTCCACACCGCATTTTTCGCAGACAACGCCGCGATATTTCATGCGCTTGTATTTGCCGCACAGGCATTCGTAATCCTTGATCGGGCCAAAGATGCGCGCGCAGAACAACCCGTCACGCTCTGGCTTGAACGTGCGGTAGTTGATGGTTTCCGGTTTCTTGATCTCACCGTAGGACCACGACAAAATCCGCTCGGGCGAGGCCAGAGAGATTTTGATTTCGTCGAACGTCTTGACCGGGGCAACCGGGTTGAACGGGTTGGTCGAAAGTTCCTGGTTCATGTCTCAATCCTTGAAAAGGGGCGTCGGAAGGCGAAGGCGCGACCCCGAATTTTCGGCGAAAATTCTGATTTTCACCGAAAAACCGGGGCCAACCGCTTACTCTTCTTCCGCGTCCAGGAGTTCCATATTCAGGCCGAGGCCGCGCACTTCCTTCACCAGAACGTTGAAGCTTTCAGGCACGCCGGCCTCAAAGTTGTCTTCACCCTTCACGATGCTCTCATACACTTTGGTCCGGCCGGCCACGTCATCCGACTTCACAGTCAGCATCTCTTGCAAGGTATAAGTCGCGCCATATGCCTCTAGTGCCCAGACT
>NZ_JAKDLJ010000149.1 GCF_030452865.1 Pseudorhodobacter sp. | reverse complement strand
TCATTCGCGATGTTTCAGCCGCTCCGGTTGTGGCGGTTGGACAGCGTTTCAGCGGCAGCATTGATCCGGGTGAGGACAGCATCAGTTTTGCCTTCGATGGCACGGGCGGCGAACAACTGACCTTTGATTACGATCTGCTGAGTGATATCAGCACTTATTACTATCCCTACCTCTATATTTTCGGCCCCGATGGTGAGGTCAAGCTACAAACATCGGCCACTGGTGCGGACATGTCGTTTACACCGCCGCGCGATGGCCGGTATTTTTTTGCGATCAAGGGTCTTGCCGGGCAGGATAAGCCGATCAATTATGATCTGACGCTGCGCAGCTCGAAAACCGTCACGTCAAACCTGGCGATTGAGCAGGTGGTTTCCGGGCAGGTCACCGCGCCGTTCGAAGTGCGTGAATTCCGGTTCACCCTGACCGAGGCGAAGCAGCTCTATTTCGATGCGCTGACCAATTCCGCCATGTCGTGGAAGATTTATGATGCGGACGGGGCGCAGGTTCCCATTACCGCCAACGGGGATTTCGATAATTATGACAGCAATCCCAGCCATTTTCGCCTGACAGCAGGCAGCTACCGGCTTGCCCTGACGCCGGATGGCAACGGCACCCCCGCGTTTAGCTTTGCGTTGCGCGACATGGCGCTTGGCGCGATTTTGGCTGTCGGGGGGGATATTACCCTTGCCGGTGATACTGCCGCAGTCATTCGTCATCTCGATCTGACCGGCGGCACACGGGTTTTCTTTGACGCCAAAGCCCGCATCGGTGAAGGCTATTGGCAGCTTTTCGACCCTCAAGGCAACCTCATGAATGCGGCGGCGATCCAGTCCGATTTCGTCACCTATATCCCCGAGGATGGTCGTTATACGCTGGTTCTGGTTGACCGTGTAAGAACGCCGGCGTCATGGGAAACCACGTTCCGGCTGACCGAGGTTGAAACCCGCCAGCGCGCCATCTCGACAGCGACACCTGTGACCGGCAGTATCACAACGCCGCTGGCAACGATCCGCCACGATTTCACGCTGGCGACGGCAGAGACACTTATTTTTGACAGCAACCTCTACAGCAACGGCGCAACCTGGTATCTGGAGCGTGATGGCGTCGCCCTGACTGACCCTGTTGGGTTCAGGACGTTGGATTGGACCGGCATCCGGTTTGATCTGACCGCCGGAAACTACAGTGTCGTCGTGCAGGGTGCGGACGATTATGTCGGTGACTACGGCTTTACCCTGCGCCGTGCCGCCACCGCCACGGTGTTGCAGGACAATACATCGACCGCGCTGACGACATTGGATATGGCGAACGGCATGGCGCTGTTTTCATGGCAAGGCGAACGGGGCCATATCATTGATTTCGATGCGTTGAGCACGTCCGGCAACACTGATATTCAGCTTTACGGCCCGGATGGACGCCGGGTCTGGTCGCGCGGGAACCTCTCCGATACCAACGGAATCAAGTTGCGCGAAACCGGAAAGTACATCTTCGCGGTCAAAGGGGCGATCAGCAATTCCGGGGTCAGCCCGCAATTCGCTTTTGCGGTCCGCGATGCGGGCGATCAGACCCCAGCGGTGCTGACCGGCACCCCCCTTGCAGTGGGGGAGTTGGCAAGTGGCACGCTGACGACCGCGAATGTGGCGCAGGATTATCTGCTGACCCTTACGGCGCCGAAGCGGCTGTATGTCGATGCGCAAACCTATAATTACTATTTGCGGTTCACGATCCGTGACGCGCTGGGGGTCATTGTCGACGACCTCGATTTCGATGATTTCACAACCACGGTGATTCCGCGCGGCGATCAACAAGACGGAAGCTGGTGGATTGATCTTCCCGCAGGCGACTATCAGATCAGCATTCTGACCCGAAATGCCTCTGACCCGTTCGCCTTCAAGATGATGGACCTTGATGCGGCAACCCCGTTGCTGCGCGATACCACGGCAACCGCGCTGATCGACCCCGGACAGGTCGCGGTCTCCTATCAGTTCGCGGCCACTGCGGGGGAGAAACTGACGCTTCGCATGATCGCCGGAAATGCCGCCAACGTGCCGGGCTATCTGCTGCTGGATCCCAAGGGCAACCGCGTGGCGGCGGAAAGCCGGGTCGGACATCTTGAATTCACGCCGCGCCTGACCGGCCGTTATACGCTGCTTCTGGACGGTAAACAGGGCGCTTCGGAACCGGGAACGGTTCAGGTAACGCTGTTAGCCAATTCCGCCCTTGTTCTTGCCCCAGATACGGTGACGACGCTTTCGCTGCCGGATGCCGGGTCGGTGGGGCGTTATACAGTGACTGTGACGCAAGCTGGCCTCTATCAGCTGCACAGCAGTCTGAGCAGCTATTATCTGAACTGGACCCTGATGAACGCCAGCGGGTTTATGGCAGCATCCGGCAGGATCGACGGGTTGAATCAGCGCAGCTTCGACCTTGTGCCGGGCAGTTATGAGCTGACGCTTACCGCCAGCACGCCGCTGACCGATCCGTTTTCCATCGCGCTGTTGAATACGGCCAACGGGCGCGCGATTGCGATTGACGAAACCGTCGTGGTCGATGAAACGGTTTCGTCGATGACCCGCAGCTTCACTTTCAGCGGCACTGCCGGTCAGCAGGTGATTTTTGATGTGCTGTCGTCCAGCACGCCCAGCACCTATGGCGGCACCTATTTTCTGATTGCGCCGGATGGCACGATTCAGACCCGCTATGACATGACGAACACCACCGCCCAGACATTGCAGATGAGCGGGACTTGGCGGCTTGTGATCGTGCCACCGCCGAATGCAACCGCCCCCATGTCCTACAGTTTCCGTCTGGCGCAAAAGCAGATTGTGACCCGTCCGCTCGTGTTCTTTGAACGCAATCAGGACACGCTACCCGATCTCGGGGCAGAATTGCACTACACCTTCACCATGGCGGACGCGGGCGCGGTCTGGTTCGATGGGCAGATCAATGACAGCTCCGCCCGTTTCCGCATCCTCGACAGTCAGAACCGCGAAGTCTCCAGTGACTCCTTTTATTACGAAGGGAACCGGAACTCCCTGCGTTGGTTGGCGGCTGGCGATTATCGGCTGGTCGTTTACCGCTCTGATGACGCTGTAACGCAAATGCCGTTTCGCCTGCTGGCAATGGACAGCTTGCCGGAACTGACCCCCGGTCAGCCTGTGGATGTGTTGCTCTCGCCGGGTTCTGTGACAAACGGGTATGCGTTTGACGGGGTGGCCGGGCAACGGTTCGGTTTCGACCTGACCGAGATTGACAGTTCCTATACTTACTGGTCGCTGATCGGCCCGGACGGAAAGATCATTTTTGATACGACGGGTCTGGCGCAACGCCTGCCTGTCACACTGGCCGCGAGCGGTCGTTACATGCTGATGTTCGTCGGAACGAATTCGCGGGCTGAACCGCAACATCTGAAAATCAACCTAATCGAAGCGCCGTTGCGCGCCGATGTGCCGGTTTCCACCGTGGCGCGGACAGCGGCGGATCTGGTTCCCTCGGGGCTTGCGATTGTCGCTGCCGGGCCGATTACGGCGGGCCAGCCTGTCACCGTCAAATGGACCGTGCGCAACAGTGGCACCGCCTCCGCCGGGACAGGCCGTGACCGGGTGATCCTGCGGCGTGCCGATACCGGCGAAATCGTCGGCGTCCGCGTTACGGCGGATCTGGCCGCACCGCTTGCGCCCGGTGCATCGGTGCAGCGCAGCGCGGTTCTGCTGCTCCCCAAAGGCGCGCCGGGCACCGGCGATCTGATCGCGGAAGTGGAAGTCGATATTGCGAACGCGGTGGATGAAACCAACCGCGGTGCGGGACCGGAGGCGAACAATACCGCGACCCTGGCGTTCACCGCAGCGGCGGATACGCTTGCCGATCTGGTGGTGGAAAACCTCAGGACGGAACCTGCGGGGGGCTATACGCCGGGCCAGTCGGTCACGGTGCGCTGGACCCTGCGCAATGCGGGCGGCAAACCTGTCACGACTGGCTTTGCCGAAGAACTGCGTTTGAACAATGTGACCGCTTACAACAAATCTATCGGTCAATGGGGTCTGACCTATGATCCGGCGGTATCAGGCACGCTGGCCGCAGGTGGCACGGTGGAGCGGAGCGCGGTCATCACCTGGCCCGCTGATATCGACGGCACCGGAAACATGCGGTTCAGCGTAACGACAGACAGCGGATCGGTGATCAGCGAAGGCAACGCATCAGGGGACGGTGAGACCAACAATACCAAGGTGTTGGATGTTCTTTCCGCCCCTGACTTGCAGATTGAAAATATGCGCCTGACCAACGGGCCGTTGTTTGCGGGTGATAGTGTGACCCTTGCATGGGACATGAAAAACACCGGAACCGCGAATGTTATCGGGCCTTTTGTCGATTATGTCAGGGTGTACAATTATACGGCACGGCAATGGGTTTTTGATCAGGAGATCAGCTTCGCGGCTGAGGCGGGGGTGATCCTGAAAGCCGGGGCCGCGCGCGCGCGCAGCATCACATTCAATCTGCCCGATGGTGCCGCCGGTGCGGGTGACCTTCGGTTGTTCATCAATGCCGATTACCGTGGCGCGGTGCGTGAGGCGAACGCGGGTGACACTGCCGAGTCGAACAACTACGCAACCTTTGATTTCACGTCCACCGTTCGCACCTATCCCGATTTCACGGTCGCCGCGCCAACGGTGATCGGGTCGCCCGTGGCCGGCCAACCCTTGCAGGTTTCCTGGCGGGTCACCAACGCCTCCTCCATCGCGGCGGGGGCGCGGTCTGATCGGTTGGTGCTGAGTTCCGATGACGTGATCGGCAATGCCGATGACATCGTGATTGGAAATGTAAGCCGTTCGGGCCTTGCCGGAAATGCCGCCGAGACCGTGACCACGACTGTTACCCTACCACCTTCGATCGTAGGTGATTGGCGGCTGGCCGTGATCGTGGACGCGGCGGCGGCGGTGACGGAAGGCGATGGTGAGGCCAACAATATTTCCGCGCAGCGGCCGCTGACCATCGCGGCAGCACTTGCCCCCGATCTTGTGGTGGAGGCGGTGGCCGGCGTTCAGGCGGCGACTTGGGGCCAATCGGTTCAGGTCGGCTGGCGCGTTGCCAATGCGGGCCGCGTTGCGACCGCTGGCACATGGACCGATGCGGTCTATCTGTCGCAGGACGGGGTTGTGGGCGCAGGCGATATTCTGCTGGCCGAGGTTGCCGCACCTGCCGGGCCGCTTGCTGTCGGTGCGACCTATACGGGGAACGCCAGTGTTGTCATTCCAGGTGGTATCACCGGGGCCTGGCGGCTGATCGTGGTGACCGACAGCGCAAACACCCTGCCCGAGGGCGCGGCGGAGGGCAACAACAGCCTTGCCGCGCTGGAGCCTGTTGCAATATCTTCCAGCCCTGCGGCGGATCTGGTTGCAAGCAATGTCATCGGTCCGGCCAACGGCTCCCCCGGAACCGTCGCGGGCGTGACGTGGCGGGTGGACAACGAAGGCGAAGGCCCGGCGCGCGCGCCATGGACCGATTATGTCTATCTGACCGCCAGCGGTGGTTTGGGCGGAGCCTATTTTATCGGTCAATACCGCCACGACACTACCCTTGCCGCGGGCGACGGGGTTGACGTTTCGCTGAATGTGACCCTTCCCGCCGTCCCCGATGGCACCTGGCGTTTCCTTGTCATCACCGACCGGTTGGAGCAGGTTTACGAGATCGGGCGGGAGGCGAACAATTCAGCTTTGGCCGTTGCACCCTTCGGGCTGTCGACACCTGATCTTTATGTGAAGAATATCTCGGCACCTGATACCGCGATTTCGGGCACGCTGGTCCCGGTGACCTGGCAAGTCGGAAATCAGGGTGGCGGTGTCGCACAGGCCGGACGGATCGACCGGATTTATCTTTCGCGCGATGGTGTCGTGGATGGCACCGACATCCTGTTGCATACAAGTGCAGCGCGCGGCGCGCTGGCCGTCGGCGATGTAGACACGCAGACGGCGGAGGTGGTTCTGCCGCTTTCCGCGCGGGACGGATGGCAAGTGATCGTCGTGTCCGACGCGAATGATGTGGTGGAAGAACGATCGTTGGAGGGCAACAACAGCCTGTCCCATGCCCTTGCGGTCACGCTTGCGCAACATTCCGATCTTCAGGTGTCGGCGGTGGTCGCACCACCGTTGACCGTTGCCGATCCGGCGGTGATCACGGTTGGCTGGCGTGTCACGAACATTGCATCGCAGGTCGGGGCGGAGACGGGCTGGCAGGATCAGGTTTGGGCGTCGCGCGACAGCATCATCGGCGATGGTGATGATTTCCTGCTGGGCCGTTTCAACCGCGACGGGGCACTCGCCCCCGGTGAATATTATCTGCGGTCCGAGGCGATTGCGCTGCCCGCAGGCTTCTCGGACCGGTTGAAAATCTATGTGGTTGCCGATGCGGCGGGATCGGTGTTCGAGGATGGCGCGACGGCAAACAACCGCGCCATTGCGCCGGGCAATGTCGATATTGCCCGCGCTGCCTATGCCGATCTTGCCGTGCGCAGCATCGAAGCGCAGGCGACCGCCGTTTCGGGCGGGCAGATCAATGTGGCCTGGGTAGTGGAAAACAAGGGGCTTGGACTCACGGATCGGTCAAGTTGGGTGGACAGGGTCACCCTGTCACGCAACCCGGATGGAACCGGTGTGATTTCCAACCAGAGCTTCACCCATCTCGGCATCTTGCCGGTGGGCGAAACCTATGCCCGCAGTGCTGCGATCGACGTTCCGGAAGGGATTGCGGGCACCTATTACGTTACCGTCGTCACTGCGCCCTATTTTGGCCCGTATGAATTCATTTTTGACGATAACAACACATCCGATGCAGCAACGGTGACAATATCGCTTTCACCGAGCGCCGATCTGAAAGTTACCGATCTTGCGACGTTGGAGACCGCTGCTGAAGGTCAGGAAATTGATCTGGCGTGGCGCGTGACCAATCAAGGGCAAGCCGATGCTGCTGGCAGTTGGAGCGACCGGGTTCTGCTGGTGCCGGTGGATGTCTCAAAGCCATCCATCATTGTCGGCACCTACACCACCGAACGCACGCTTGGCGTCGGTCAAAGCTATCAGCGCACGGAACGCTTCCGTTTGCCTGCCAAGATCGAAGGTGCCTACCGGCTTACGGTTGTGACCAATTACAACAATGGCATCTATGAAAACGGCGCCGCTGCTCTGAACAATACCCAAGGCGATGATCGGGTGGTTGAAGTCACGCTGAACCCGCGCCCGAATCTCAAGGTTGCGTCCGTGGTTGCCGCCCCGACCGTTAGCGCCGGTGGCACCATCAACGCGGTGTTCGAGATCATCAATCAAGGCGCGGTTGCAGCGACGGGTGCCTGGACCGATTCCGTCTACCTCTCGCTCGATGACCGGCTGAGCAGTGATGACATTTTGATCAGCCGCACCGGCAACCCTACCTCACTCGCGCCCGGAGAACGGTATCAGGTCACTTCCGATACCGGCACGGTGCCGCTGCGCTGGTCGGGGCAAGGGTATATCCTTGTCAGCACCGATAGCGGTGTCGCGGTGGATGAATACCCGTTTGACAGCGACAATCTTGGGTTCAAGGCGTTTACGGTCAACGCGCTTCCGCGCCCGGATCTGGTGACCTCTGGCGTCGTGGCCCCGGTGCAGGCGGTATATGGTTCAGAGATTGAACTGCGCTATACAGTCACCAACCGGGGTCAGGGTGCCACGCTGGACGATAGCTGGCGCGATACGATCTGGATCGCGCGTGACGCGCGCCGCCCCAATACAGCCGCTTTTGTAGATGTGGATGGCGCGGATTTCCTGAAAGGCAATTCGGCGCGGCTGCTGGCAACGGTCAGCCATAACGGCGCGCTGGCCGTTGGCGAAAGCTATGAGATGGTGGTGAGCGTCACCATCCCGGCAGACCTGCCTTCGGGTCGGTATTACATCACCCCATGGT
>NZ_JAKDLJ010000148.1 GCF_030452865.1 Pseudorhodobacter sp. | reverse complement strand
CGATATGGCCGGCACCGGTGTCGTTGTCGGGGCGGCGGCAGTTTGCGGGCGCGGCTCGGGGCGGCGGCGGTCGACGGTGGGGTCTGCCGCAAAAGCAGAGAGAGGGCTCTCGCCCTCCGTCATCGTCACGCCTGCGGTACTGGCGGCGGCGGCACCGTTCGCGACCGATGCTGGTAGCGGTGCAGCGTCAGGCGGCGGTGCAACCGCCGGTGCCGGATCAGCGATGGCGGAGGGGCGTGGCGGCGGAAGCACCGGTGGCTTGGCCGCGATCAACCAGAAACCGCCGGGCGTCACCACGCCGCGCACGGTTGGTTTGATGGTGCCATCCGGCTCGAAGACATATTGCGTACCGAACGGCGGCGGCGGCATCACGCTTTCCGGCGCTCCATCGGGGCGGGCTTGCGGTTTCGGCAACGCCACGGCGTCGAAGGCGGGTGGCTGATCATCTATCGCCGCAAGGAAGATTTCATCCTGCGGCCCGCGCTCCGGCCCGGCTCCTTGCGCGGTTCCGTTGGTCTCTGCGACTGCCGGGCCGGGGCCGGTGACTGTCGGCTCGGCGACTGCAACCTCTGGCGCGGCGACGGACGGAACCGGGGTTTCTGAGGACGTTGCTTCCGGAACCGCGGCTTCGGGCGCGTTGGCTTGCGCTGTCGCGCCGGTATCGTCCAAGGCTTGCGGCGTTGTCGCGGCGGTCTGACCATCTGCTGCTGGCATCTGCGCGCCTGCATCGGCGTGACCGGTGGTCGGATCGCCCGCACCATCGTCGCGCGACAAATAGACCGAGGACCAGGCCGCAATCCCCGCCAGCAAAGCCAACAAAACCAATGTCAGGATCAGGCCCAGAAAGCGCGGCTTGCCACGGCGCGGCTGCAACTTGGCACCGAATTTGCCCATGGTCGCGTCGCCGCCCGCGACGGTTTCGGTGGTTCTGCTGCGCGCGCCAGCGGTTGCGTCAGGATCGCCCGTGCCGGATTTCACCCGGTCATTGAACCAACTCACCGCTGAGGTTTTGCTGCGGATCGGGTCAGCTTTCGGTGGCGCTGTCACGCTTGCCCTTGCGGCATTTGTTCCCTTCAACCCGCCATCAGTGCGGGATGCAATCGGCAGGGCCGCCGTGCCGTTCAGCGGTTTGGAGATCACTTTCGGCGGCGCTGCCGAGGGCTGCTTGCTTGGCTTGACCGAGGTGATGGTTGGTGCTGCCGGACCTGCGGGTTTTACGGTTGGCCCGAGCGGCGCGGTCGCCAGGGCGGCCGGCGCTGCGGAGACGGCGACCGAAGGTGCGGACGGGTTGACGGGTGGAACTGCGGCAGGCCCGATGCTAGGGGCGCTTTGATCGGATGTCTTGTCACGGCTTTCGTCGCGGCGGCGGCTGGCAAAGCTGGGGGGGGCTGCCGGCGGCCTGTCGAGATCGGCAATGCTCGGCTCGGTCACGCCGTCAAAGGCTTTTGCCGCCTCCTCATTCGCGCCGACATCGCTTTGCGCCCGCTGACGTTCCGCCTCGATGAGGGCGGCTTTGGTCCGGATCTTTTCCTGCTCGGCGAGGGCGGCACGAGTCCGCTCTGCCTCCTCCGCCAGCCGTTTCGCCTCTGCCTGCGCCAGCTTTTCAGCGCGCGCCTGCAATTCCGCGCGTTCGGCATCGGCGCGGCGCTGGTTTTCGGCGACGGTTGCGGCTTCGTCGGAGGCGCGTTTGGCTTCGGCCTCATCGGCGCGGCGCTTGGCGTCGGCTTCGGCCGCCCATTGTTTGGCGCGGGCTTCCTGTGCGGTGCGCGCTTCTTCCAGTTCCTTGCGCTTGGCTTCCGCCGCGCGTTCGACCTCGGCAAAGCGGTCAGCGTCTTGCTTGGGCGAGGCGTCCGGGCTGTCAGTCTTGGTCTCGGCGTCTTTCTTCGTCTCCGGTGCCGCGATCGCAGACTCTGCGACCTCCGGCGACGCGCCCTGCGATTCGCGATCCTTCGCTTCTGGCCCCTTCGCTTCGGGTTCCTTCGGCGCCGGCTCCTTTGCCTTCGGATCATCCGCCTTTTCGCCCTTCGGGGCCGAGGCATTCTCCTCCGGCTTCGCCTCGGCCTTGTCGCGGGCGATGATCTTTACCGGGTCTTGATCGCGCGTGACCTTTTCACCTTCGGGCAACAGCGTCGCGGCCAGTTTCGACGTGCCGAACCACGGCTCCCCAGCAAATTGACCCTCTGCCGGGATGGTAACGAAAGACACCGGGTTGAAGCGATGGGTTTCGGCAAAACCTTCGGCCTCCGCCAGGGTTTCTCGGGCGACCACAGCGACCTGAACCGTGGGCCCAGTGCCCCACCAGTCAAACACCAGCTCATCGGCGGCGTAGGGCGTACGTCCGTCCAGTGCGGCGAGGATCTGGCTTTCACGCGCAGCCTTGTCGGGGCCGGGCGCGTCCACGCTCAGGTAAAGCACCTGTGACGGCGGCAGGATCAGCTTGGTGGTGATGCCATGCGGCGACAGCCCGAGGGCGGAGGCACGCAGATACCCCAGCGCCTCCTCCAGATCGGGGCTGTCAAACGCGGCTTCTCCCACTTCCAACCAGCCACGCGAGGTGCGGTGGAGCAGGCTGATGGCCGTATCGGTGATGTTCAGGGCGAAATTTGGTTTCATTGCACGGGTCTAGCACAAAAGGAAAAGCACCGGGGAGTCCCCCCCGTCTTAACGCCCCTCCTATAGCAGCTTTTTGCCGAATGGAAGAAAAAGCCAACAAAATAACTGCCTGTTCGGCGGTATTTCTGCCAAGGATTGCCGGATGAGGTGCGTCTTATGATCTGATGCACCCCCAAGTTACAGGAGAATACCTATGCGTGTACACAAGACCTTGATTCTAACGGCGCTGTTGGCGCTGACGGTGCCCGCCCTCGCCGGGGCGCAGGCGATCGGCAATCCACAGCCGAGCATCACCATCACCGGCGAAGGTATGGTGGAGGTGAAGCCCGACATGGCGACGATTTCGCTGGGTGTCACCACCACCGCCAAGACCGCGACGGAAGCGATGGCGGCGAATTCGGCGCAACTTTCGACGGTTCTGACGAACCTCAAGGCGGCAGGGGTGGCGGACAAGGATTTGCAGACTTCCGGCCTTTCCTTGCAACCGAACTGGAACAACCGTTCATACGCCTCCGGGTCCGGAAACGAGATCACCGGATACACCGCGTCGAACCAGATTTCGGTGCGGGTGCGTGACCTTTCGCAGCTCGGCGGTTTGCTCGATGCCGCGATCACCGACGGGGTGAACACCTTGAACGGCGTGACATTTGGCTTGACCGCTCCTGACCCGGTGCTGGATGCCGCGCGCAAAGCCGCCGTTGCAAACGCGCGCCACCGCGCCGAATTGTTGGCCGAGGCGGCTGGAGTCAAGCTGGGCTCGGTCGTCACGATTTCCGAAAATGGCAGTTACAACCCGCAACCGCAATACAAAGGCTATGCAAGTGCGGTGGCGGAAAGCGTTCCGGTTGAAGCGGGGGCTTTGAACCTGACGGCAAGCGTCACTGTGGTCTGGGCCTTGGCGCCATAATCTCCATAGTATGTCAGTCTTATTGACATAAGCCCAAATCAGCGCCAATCCTTTCCCGATCACCAGATCGGGGAGGGTTTGCCATGAATTGGGATCAGGTCTTTGCCAGCCGGACAGCGCGGATGAAGGCATCCGAAATCCGGGAATTGTTGAAACTGCTGGATCAGCCCGACATCATTTCCTTCGCCGGGGGAATTCCGGACCCGGCCTTGTTCCCGACAGCGGAATTTCAGGCGGCGATTTCTGGTATCCTGTCCGGGCCAAAGGCCGAAGCTGCGTTGCAATACTCGGTGTCCGAAGGGTATTTGCCGCTGCGCGAGTGGATCGCCGGGCGCATGGCGCAACTTGGTGTGCCCTGTGATGCGGGCAATATCCTGATCACGTCCGGCTCGCAGCAAGCACTGGATTATCTGGGCAAACTTTTGTTGTCGCCAAAAGACACAGCGCTTGTCGGTTGGCCGACCTATCTGGGCGCATTGGGTGCCTTCAACGCCTATGAGCCGGAATATGACCGGCTGGACCCACACGCCAACCGCGCAGCTGCCGATTATGCCGACGCGGCCACAGCCAAAGGCGGCCGGGTGAAATTCGCCTATCTGTCGGTCGATTTTGCCAATCCGACCGGCGAAACGCTGGACCGCGCCGCGCGGCTGAAAACGCTGGAACTGGCGGAGGCTTTGGATATCGCGATCATCGAGGATGCCGCCTATCAATCGCTCCGGTTCGACGGTGAGGCGATCCCACCGATTCTTGCGCTGGAAGTGGCGCAGAAGGGCAGCGTGGAGGATTGCCGCACGCTTTATTGCGGTTCGTTTTCGAAGACGCTTGCGCCGGGGCTGCGCGTGGGGTGGGTCTGCGGCGCAAAAGAGGTGATCGGACGGTTGGTGTTGATGAAACAGGCGGCGGATTTGCATTCGCCAAGCCTGAACCAGATGGCGATTGCCGAGGTTGCGGGTGCGATTTTTGACAGTCATGTCGGGAAAATCCGTGCGGCCTACTGTGCGCGACGCGATGCGATGTTGGCGGCCTTGGCGGCACATATGCCCGCAGGCGTGGAATGGACGCGGCCGGAAGGTGGGATGTTTGTCTGGGTCACGCTGCCAAAGGGGTTGGACGGCGCGGAACTGCTGGCGCGGTCGTTGCAAACCCAGCGCGTCGCTTTCGTTCCCGGTTCTGCGTTCTTTGCCGACGGATCGGGGCGCAACACGCTCCGCTTGTCATTTTCGCGGGTGGATGAGGCCGTGATTGCCGAAGGGATCAAACGGTTGGGGGCGCTTTTGCGACAGATGTAGTTGGGCGCGGTGCGCTGAAGCGCACCATTGCCGGGGCAAAGCACACCCGCCAGGATGTTTCCGGCGGGTGTGTCAGAGGGCTTAAACCTGCGCCAAAGCCTGTTCCAGATCGGCGATGATGTCTGCCGGGTCTTCAATCCCGATGGACAGGCGCACGGTTTCCGGGGCGGCACCCGCTGCCTTGAGTTGATCCGGCGAAAGCTGGCGGTGCGTGGTGGAGGCCGGATGGATTACCAGACTGCGGGTATCTCCAAGGTTCGCGACGTGGCTGAACAGCTTCAGCGCCGAGACCAGTTTGACACATCCATCATAACCGCCTTTCAGCGACAGGGTGAACAATCCGCCTGCACCTTTCGGGCAAACGCTGGCCAAGCGCCCGTGATAGGGGGAGCTTTTCAACCCGGCATAGGTGACGGCCGAAACTTGCGGCTGTTTTTCCAGCCATTCCGCGACCTTGATCGCGTTTTCGACATGGCGGGCCATGCGCAGCGACAGGGTTTCAATGCCCATCAAGGTGTAATGCGCGCCTTGTGGATTCATCGTCATCCCCAAATCGCGCAAGCCGATGGCGATGGAGTGGAAGGTGAAGGCCATCGGGCCCAGTGCCTCATGGAATTTCAACCCGTGATAGGCGGGTTCGGGCGCCGAGAGGCTGGGGAACTTGTCGCTTGCTGACCAGTCGAATGTGCCGCTGTCGACCACGCAACCGCCGGTGACGGTGCCATTGCCGGTCAGGTACTTCGTGGTCGAATGCACCACGAGGGTCGCACCCAGTTTGATCGGTTGGCACAGATAGGGCGTGGCCGAGGTGTTATCGACGATCAGCGGCACGCCGCCTTTCTTGGCAATTTCCGCAATGGCAGGAATGTCGGTGACATAGCCGCCGGGGTTGGCGATGCTTTCGCAGAATATCGCGCGGGTTTTGTCGTCAATCGCAGCAGCCACCGCATCCACATCATCGAAATCGACAAACTTCGCCGACCAGCCGAATTTGCGGATCGTATTGGTGAATTGCTGGATCGTGCCACCATAAAGCCGGGTGGAGGCGACGACGTTGCAGCCCGGTTGCATCAGCGGGAACAGCGCCATCAGTTGCGCCGCGTGACCGGAGGAGCAGCAGACCGCCCCGGCCCCGCCTTCAAGGGCGGCAATACGCTCAGCCAAGGCCGCAACCGTGGGGTTGGTCAGGCGGGAATAGATATATCCGACCTCTCGCAAGTCGAACAAAGCCGCTGCGTGGTCGGCGTCGCGGAACACATAGGCAGTTGTTTGGTAGATCGGGATCTGGCGCGCGCCGGTCGCCGGGTCCGGGTTGGCCCCGGCATGGACTTGCAGCGTGTCGAAGCCGAGTTTTCTGGTGTCGGACATTGGATTTTCCTCATCTGTTCGCAAAGGATTGCAGCCGCATTATCGGCGTCGTCGCGCAGGTTAGGCCAAAGCCGCAGGCTGTACAATCGGCGTCAGAAGCCGGCGTCGCCACTTCGCGGGGCCGAATTCCTGCGATGGCGGGCTGCGCCATGAAAGGGGTTCCTTGCTGGCCATCGGCGGGAAAAAGCCATTCCTTAAATACGGCATTTGCCAGAACATCTTCACGAATATATGGAGGCCAGGTAAAATATTGGAGATTTCGATGGTATCCGTGACCCGCCGTGCCGCCCTGCTGGGCTTTGTCGCGACGCTTTCCGCTTGCGGCAGGGGCGAAAGCCGTCAGTCCGCTCCTGACCGCTTCGATCCTCCACTTTATCCCAATGAAACGCCGAAATTGCGCGGACAGATCAACCACTATGCCGATTTCTATGAGGTGCCGCGCAGTCTTGTGCATCGGGTGATTATCCGCGAGAGCCGCCATCGCCCCTCCGCGCGCAACGGCCCCTATTACGGCCTGATGCAGATCTTGCCGCAAACCGCGCGGGGCATGGGATATAGCGGCAGTGCGGCGGGCTTGCTTGATGCTGACAACAACCTGAAATACGCGGTAAAATACCTGCGCGGGGCGTGGCTGGTGTCAGACGGCAACCAGGACAGCGCCGTGATGTGGTATGCCAAGGGTTACTATTATGAGGCCAAGCGCCGGGGGCTGTTGCAGAAAACCGGTTTGCGTCGCTGAAACGGGCGTTTTCTCGTCTGGCGGAGGCGGAACCTCTGCCACGGTTAGCCGAGGGTGGAGGGCCTGAATGTTTTTTTGAAATCATGTTGTTGCACGATTTGAATTCTGTCGTGTCGCACGTCGGGTCCGATGGCGACGGGTATTAGCCTGCCCAAAGGGCCGCTATCGGCGCACCCCTCCGAAAGCGATCAGCTCACACCTGCGGCATGAAAGCCGATGGCCGAATTTGGGCCACACTTCCCAATTTCACGCCGACCCACTGCCAGACGCGGGGCCGCGCTTGTCAGGGCCGCAGCTTCGGGTTAAGCGAAAGCGGAGCAACGGGCCGGAGGGTGGGCGCATGGGTATCGACAAACAAAGCGATGTGGCGGCGAATTTGCAGATCGGGCCAACAAGTCTTGGCATGGTCCGGCTTTATGTCGAAGGTGAGGGCGTCGATTTGCCGCTGGATTTCGACCCCGATGAAGCGGATGAGATCGCCGAGGAGTTGAAGGCCGCAGCCGCTGCTGCCCGTGCGATGGGTGAGGGGTCGGCCAAGAAAAAGCGCTAAACGGTATTCGGCAACAGGCCGGTGGGGCGCGGATCACGCAGCGCGTGCAGGCGCTGCGCGGCGGTGCGGGCAAAAACCCGGGTGACCATCTTGCGCCGGGGTGCTGAAAGCCGGTTCTCGGGCGCCATGCGGATCAGTTCGGCATCGTAATCGTCGGCAAAGATCAGGCCGGTCTCATGTGGCAGAAGCTCGGTCGGAAAATTCGTGTCGACGGACCAGAAGAACCGATCACACCATGGCAGATAACCCTGCCATTTTGCGTCTGACATGAAATCCGCGCGCGAGGATTTGCATTCCACAATCCAGACCTCGCCTTTCGGGCCAAGCGCCATCACGTCAACCCTCAGGCCTGAAGCGGGGATCAACTCCTCCACCGTGACGAAGCCAAGGTTGGTGAGATGGCGGCAGGTGCCGCGCGCAAGGCGTTGGCCGATGCTGAAGCCTCGTTGGCCGCACAGGCGAAA
>NZ_JAKDLJ010000147.1 GCF_030452865.1 Pseudorhodobacter sp. | reverse complement strand
GAGGATCAAAAACGAGGTCAGACGCGGGTCCCATGCCCACCACGTTCCCCACATCGGCTGGCCCCACAACGCCCCTGTCACCAATGCAATCAACGTGAAGGTCAAGCCCACCGGGGCCGCGGCCTTCGCTGCCAGTGCGGACACATGATGCCGCCGGATCAACCAGATCAATGACGCAACCAGCATCATCACCCAGGCGTTGATCGCCATCATCGCCGCCGGCACATGCAGATAGATGATCTTGACGGTTGCACCTTGCTTGTAATCATCAGGCGTAAAGAAAAACCCCCAGATCAGACCGACCGACAGGCAACTCGCCGCCGCCACCGCCACCCAAGGCAAGACCCTGCGCGAAAGCTGCATGAATTTCTGCGGATTTGCGTATTCCCAAAGTGACATGACGGTTGGCTAGACTTTCCGGGGTTCGGGGACAAGGATTAACATCATCGGCTCACCGCAGATTGATACGGATTGCGAAGGCCGCTGCAAAGGGCAGCAATGCCGCAGCCCCGGCCGTGATCCCTGCCAGCAAGGCCAGCGGTGTCGCCAGTGCCAAACCTTCGGCGCCGCGTTTGACCACTTCCGCGCCAAAAATCAGCGTCGGCACATAAAGCGGCAGCACCAGCAGCGACATCAGCAAGCCGCCGCGCTTCAACCCCACTGTCAGTGCGGCACCAAAAGCGCCGATCACCGAAAGCGCCGGGGTTCCAAGTGCCAGCGATATCACCAGCCACAGATATCCCGGCCCCGCAAGGTTCAAGAGCACCCCCAATACCGGCGCAAGCAGCGTCAGCGGCAGGCCGGTGACCAGCCAATGCGCCATAGCCTTGATCGCAACAACGCCTTCGAGCGGGACCGGCGCGGTCACCAGCAACTCCAGCGAGCCATCCTCGAAATCCAGCGCGAAAATCCGGTCGAGCGATAACAGGCAGGCCAGCAGCGCCCCGACCCACAGGATACCCGGCGCGATTTTCGCCAAGGTGTCGCTTTGCGGTCCGACGCCCAAAGGCACCAGAACCGCGACGAGCAAAAAGAACGCGAGCCCAAGACCAAAGCCCCCCCCTGCCCGCATCGCCAGCCGCAAATCCCGGATCAACAAAGCAATCATGCAAAACCATCGCCGAAAGCTGCGTCAAACGCCCCGTTTTTCACCGACAGTTTGGCGCGGAACGGCGAAAGGTCCAACACCTCTGCCTCCAGCCCGAGATCAATATGGGTGGCGATCAGCGCCGAGCCGCCGGTTGCCAGATGTTCGCGCAAGACATCGCCAAACAGCGCGACCGATGTGGTATCCAATGATACCGTCGGCTCATCCAGCAACCAGATTTTCCGCCCCGTCACCAACAACCGCGCCAACCCCAGCCGTCGTTTCTGCCCCGCCGACAGGTTTGCGGCCGCTCTGTCGCACAATTCCGCCAGATTCATCCGAGCCAAGGTATCGCCCACCTGCTCGCCATAAATTGCCGCCCAAAAGGTCAGATTTTCAGCGACCGTCAGCGTGGTTTTCAACCCATCGGCATGGGCGGCATAGGCAACACCTTCGCCCGCACCGGTCACTGTTCCGGCAATGGCAGGCTGCAACCCTGCGATCACCCGCAACAGCGTGGTCTTGCCAATTCCGTTCGGCCCGCGCAGCACCAAGGCGCGACCGCTTGGCAAGGTGAAATTCACCCCTTGCAAAACAGTTACACCCCCACGGGCCACGGCAAGATTGGCAACTCTCAAATCCATCGTTCAGCCCTAGCGCATCGCTTGCCACCGGGAAAGCCCAGTCTACAGCGGCTCAATGTCGCCCTGCGCGCGTTTGGCGTGAAAATCCGCGACGAAGGCCGCCAGGCCACCAATTGCAATCGCGCCGCGCAGCCCGGCCATAAGATCCTGATAATACGTCAGGTTATGCCATGTCAGCAGCATCGACCCGATGATCTCATCCGCCTTGATGACATGGTGCAGATAGGCGCGGGAATAGTTGCGGCAGGCGGGACAAGCGCAAGCCGCGTCCAGCGGGCGCGGGTCATCCTTGTGGCGGGCATTACGCATATTGACCGGCCCGTGCCGGGTCCACCCTTGCCCCGTACGGCCGGAACGCGAGGGCAAGACACAATCCATCATGTCGATGCCACGCTCCACCGCGCCGACGATATCATCGGGCTTGCCCACGCCCATCAGATAGCGCGGCTTGCCCTCCGGCAACATGCCCGGTGCGTAATCAAGGACGCCAAACATCGCCTCTTGCCCCTCCCCCACCGCCAAACCTCCGACCGCGTAGCCGTCAAAGCCGATCGCCTTCAACGCTTCGGCGCTTTCTTCCCGCAGGGCGCGCGTCACCCCGCCTTGCTGAATCCCAAACAGCGCATGGCCGGGGCGGTCGCCAAAGGCATCGCGAGACCGCTCTGCCCATCGCATCGACAGCCCCATTGATTTGGCCACCGCGTCCTCGGTCGCAGGCAGCGCCGGGCATTCATCGAAACACATCACGATATCCGACCCCAGCAGTTTTTGAACTTCCATGCTGCGTTCGGGGCTAAGCATGTGTTTGGAGCCGTCGATATGGCTGGCAAACCTCACACCGTCCTCGGTCAGTTTGCGCAGGGAGGCCAACGACATCACCTGAAAGCCCCCCGAATCCGTCAGAATCGGGCGATCCCAGTTCATGAACCGATGCAACCCGCCAAGGGCTGCAATCCGTTCGGCAGTGGGGCGCAGCATCAGATGATAGGTGTTGCCGAGCAGGATATCGGCCCCGGTCGCGCGCACCGATTCCGGCAGCATCGCCTTCACCGTCGCCGCCGTGCCAACCGGCATGAACGCCGGCGTGCGGATGTCGCCGCGCGGGGTCGAAATCACCCCTTGACGCGCACGGCCATCGCGCGCCTGAACCTCAAAGCTGAACCGTTGCGTCATCTGCCGCCCTCACCTTAATGGCCCCTTGTGAAAGATCGCGCAGCGAAAGCCAAGCCTTGCAAGCGCGCCAACCGCAGAACATGCTGACAGCGCAGAAAGGAATCACCGATGTTTCGCCCGTTCTTCGCGTTGTTGCTGCTCACGATCCCGGCGCAGGCCGACACCGCGTTGGCCGCGGTTGCTGCCAATTTCGCGGGCGCGGCAACGGAACTCGCCACAGCCTACAAGGCCGACACGGGGCATGACGTGCAAATCACGACCGGTTCCACCGGGAAACTTTACGCGCAAATCACGCAAGGCGCGCCGTTCGATCTGCTGCTTTCCGCTGATGCCTCAACGCCCGAACGGCTTGCAGCCGAAGGCCACGGCCCGGCCTTCCCTTACGCTTTCGGAGTGCTGACGCTTTGGGCGCCGGGCATGGCCCCTGATCGTGACCCGACTGTTACGTTGCAAGACGTGGCGGTGCGCCACATCGCCATCGCCAACCCCGAACTTGCGCCCTACGGTGCTGCAACGATTGCCGCGCTGAAGGCGATGGGGTTTTACAATGCAATCGCCGGGAAAATCGTGATGGGCCAGAACATCGGCCAAGCCTTTGCCATGGTTGAAAGCGGTGCGGCCGAAGCCGGGTTCATTGCCCGCTCGGCCTTGCCCGCCGATGCCAAAGGCTTGATCTGGAACGTCAGCCCTGATCTTTACCCCGCGATCCGACAGGACGCGATCCTGCTGCAACATGGGAACGACAACCCCGCTGCCAAAGGATTTTTAAGCTACCTTGTCACCCCGGCTGCCCAAGCGATCATCGCCAGATATGGCTACGCCCTGCCATGAGCGGGGTGGACCTTGGCCCGCTCTGGCTGACGCTGCGACTGGCGGCGATCGTGACGTTCCTGCTGTTGCTTCTGGCCGCACCTCTGGCGTGGTGGCTGTCGCAAACCCGGTCGCGCGCGAAACCGGTGATCGAGGCGCTGACCGCGCTGCCGCTGGTGCTTCCCCCCACGGTGCTTGGCTTTTACCTGCTGATCCTGTTCAGCCCAAAATCGACCTTCGGCGCATTCTGGGTTCAGGCCACCGGCGAGACCCTGACCTTTTCCTTCACCGGCCTCGTGATCGCGTCCATGCTCTATTCGCTGCCCTTCGCAGTGCAGCCGTTGCAGGCCGCGTTCGAATCGCTTGGCCGCGCGCCGATGGAAGCGGCGGCAATGCTGCGCGCCTCACCGTTTGACCGGTTTTTCACCGTGGCACTGCCTTTGGCGAAACGCGGGTTTCTGACCGCAACCGTTCTCAGCTTCACCCATACTCTGGGGGAATTTGGTGTGGTGCTGATGGTCGGCGGCAACATTCCAGGTAAAACCAAGGTGATTTCCATCGCGATTTATGAGCATGTCGAAACCATCCGTTATGCCGACGCGCATGTCTTGTCTGCGATCTTGCTGGTGTTTTCCTTCGTGACCCTGCTCATCGTCTATAGCCTGAACCGACAAGCCGCGCGGATAACCGGCTGATGCTGACGCTCGACATCACACTCCGCTTTCCCGGATTTTGCCTGCAGGTGGCGCAGAAACTACCCCAAACCGGGATCACGGCGCTTTTCGGGCGCTCCGGTTCGGGAAAATCGACGCTGCTGCGGGTGATTGCCGGGCTGGAAAGCCGTGCCACAGGGCGCGTCGCTTACGGCGATGACATCTGGCAGGATGCGCGTCACTTCACCCCGCCCCACAAACGCGGACTTGGTTATGTGTTTCAGGACACACGGCTTTTCCCGCATCTGACCGTTGCCGGAAACCTGCACTATGCCGACCGCCGTGCGCGTGGGCTGCCCGGCCCGACGCGCGACGAGGTGACAGCGGCGCTCGACCTTGGCCCGCTGCTGCAACGCCGCCCCCAAACCCTGTCGGGCGGCGAGCAGTCGCGCGCCGCGATTGGCCGCGCGCTGCTGACCCGGCCCCGGATGTTGTTGATGGATGAACCACTGGCGGCACTGGATGAGGCACGCCGGGCCGAAGTTCTGCCCTATCTTGAACGGTTGCGCGACCGCATCGGCACCCCGATCCTGTACGTCAGCCACAACATGGCCGAAGTGGCGCGCCTCGCCTCCCACCTTTTGCTGATCGACGCAGGACGGATCAGCCATGCCGGAGCGTTGCAAGACCTGCTCGCCAGCCCCGACACCATCTCCGCCCTTGGGGTGCGAGAGGCGGGCGCGGTAATCCATGCCAGGCTTGCCGCCCAAGACGATGACGGGTTGAGCCAGCTTCACACCTCCGCCGGGCCTTTGTACTTGCCAAGGATCGACGCCGCCATCGGCACCTCGTTGCGCATCCGTATTCTGGCGCAGGATGTGATCTTGTCGCGAACCGCGCCGACGGGGCTTTCGGCACTCAACATCCTGCCCGCCACGGTGACCGAGTTGCACAGCGGCAGCGGCCCCGGCGCGCTGGTGCAATTGCGCACAGGCGACGAATTGATCCTCGCCCGCATCACGCGGCGGTCTGCGACTGCCCTTGACCTGGCACCCGGCACCCCCTGCTTTGCCATTGTCAAATCCGTCTCGGTCGCTCCCGGAAATATCGGAAAGGATCGCGCCCCGACCGCAAAACTTTAGCGCCTTTCCCTTGCACCCCTTTGTATTATGTTCCATCACTCAAAAGATGCAAACTTGCCGGGCCTGATGTCCGGGTTACCTGAGGGAACGGGCGCGACCATGGCTGAAGCAGTAATGAAACCCACCGAAGAAATCTCTGTCCGCGATGTGTTCGGCATTAATACCGACATGAAGATCAAAGCCTTCGCCGAGGCGACTGACCGGGTGCCTGTGATTGACCCAACCTATAAATTTGACCCAGACACGACCTTGGCGATTCTCGCCGGTTTCGGCTACAATCGCCGCGTGATGATCCAAGGCTACCACGGCACCGGCAAATCCACCCATATCGAACAGGTCGGCGCGCGGCTGAATTGGCCGACCGTGCGGGTCAACCTCGATAGCCATATCAGCCGGATCGACCTGATCGGCAAGGATGCGATCAAGCTGCGCGATGGCAAGCAGGTGACCGAGTTCCACGAAGGTATCCTGCCTTGGGCGCTGCGCAACCCGGTGGCGATTGTGTTTGACGAATATGACGCAGGCCGCGCCGATGTGATGTTCGTGATCCAGCGCGTGTTGGAGCATGACGGCAAGCTGACCCTGCTCGACCAGAACGAGATTATCACCCCGCACCCGTCCTTCCGCCTGTTTGCCACCGCCAACACCGTGGGCCTTGGCGATACCACGGGCCTCTATCACGGCACCCAGCAGATCAACCAAGCCCAGATGGACCGCTGGTCACTGGTGGCAACGCTGAACTACCTGTCGCATGATGCGGAAACCGCCATCGTGTTGTCCAAAAACCCGCATTACAACACCGACAAAGGCCGCAAAACCATTTCCCAGATGGTCACGGTTGCCGACCTGACCCGCACCGCGTTCATGAACGGCGATCTGTCCACCGTGATGTCGCCCCGCACCGTCATCACCTGGGCCGAGAACGCGCGCATTTTCCAAAACTTGGGTTATGCGTTCCGGCTTACGTTTTTGAACAAATGCGATGAGTTGGAGCGGCAGACCGTGGCGGAGTTTTATCAGAGGTGCTTTGCCGAGGAATTGCCGGAGAGCGCGGCTAGTATGGCGATGAAGTGATGTGGGAGGAGTGGACGACTGCTCAGATTGCTCTGATACTCAGCGGTCTTTCACTTCTATTAGCTCTTTCAAGTTTCGTATGGAATATCTGGTCAAAGTTCATTTATCCAAAGCCGCAATTACAAGTCCGGATACGTTTTAACATCGCGGTTGGCGAAGGGACGAATGAGGTTCCTGGGTCAATAGCACTAGAATGTATTAACCACGGGCCGGGAGAGATTAAGGTGCAGTCGGCAATTGGGTTTGTAAAGGATGGTCACATTCTTTCTAAAGCAAAACGAGGTCTACTAAGGGCGTATGAGAATTGGCCTTATAGCCTGCAACAAGCAGCTTTTGGAGAGACTCCCGGCCTTCCAACTCGCTTGGCGGTAGGTGAGAGTTTTGTAGTGAATTTTTCGGAGAAAATATTGAAGGGCGGAAATCTTAAAAATCTTGGATTCCAAGATGGTTTTGGACGCGAACATTTTGCCGATCGTTTAGGGCGAACAGCGCTCCGCAGGGCTTCAAAGGTAGCATCATGACCAAACCAACCGACAACCCCGCCGATCCGTTCAAAAAGGCCTTGGCCGAGGCTACAAAAGTCCTCGCCAATGACCCGGAAATGACCGTCACCTATTCGGTGGACCCCTCCGGCATGACCAAGGAAGGCGTGCGCTTGCCGCAAGTCAGCCGCCGCATGACGCGGGATGAGGTGTTGTTGGCGCGTGGCACGGCGGATGCGTTCGCGCTGCGCCGCAAATATCACAACGACGCGACGGCGGCGAAATATGCCCCCACCGGCAACCTCGCCCGCGAAATCTATGAGGCAATGGAGGTCGCCCGCTGCGAAGCCGTCGGCGCGCGCGACATGCCCGGCACCGCAGGCAATATCGACGCCAAGATCGGGCATGAGGCTGCCCGCAAGGGCTATGCCGAGATCACGCAACCCGCCGATGCACCCTTGCCCGTGGCAGCAGGTTACCTCGTGCGCCATCTTGCCACCGGGCGCGAGTTGCCAAAAGGCGCGGACAATGTGATGACGCTCTGGCGCGGATTTATTGAGGATCACGCAGCAGATACGCTTGAAAACATTGACCATGTACTTGCCGACCAAGCCGCTTTTGCCCGGCTTGCGCGCAAGGTGATCGCCGATCTCGGCTATGGCGACCAATTGGGCGACGACCCCGACGCGCAGGATGAGGAGGAGGACAGCGGCGACGAAGCGCAGCAGGAGGATGAGCAGGACAGCACCGGCGACGATGACAGTCAGGATGAGGACGGCGACGCCTCGCCCGAGCAGTCGCAGGAGGAACAGCAGGACGCCTCCCAAGCGCAAGTCTCCGAAGATGATATGTCGGATATGGAGCAAGGCGAGGAGGCCGAACTTCCCGAAGG
>NZ_JAKDLJ010000569.1 GCF_030452865.1 Pseudorhodobacter sp. | reverse complement strand
CTGCCGCTCAAAGGCTTCCAGGACCAAGTAGCGTTTCAAAGTGCGCTTCAATCAGCTCCAGAAAGCGCATTGCCACTCGCGATGGTTCGCGCAGTGCGGGCACCAGCAAGTCATAGCGGAACGGTTGTTCCGGATGCAGTGGGCGCGCGATGATCCTTCCTGCCGCCGCAAAATTGGCGGCCGTTACCGGCTCGACGATCGAGATACCGGCTCCGTTTGCTACCAATTCGCAGATTGACGCAGACAACTGCGCTTCGGCAACTATTCGCGGGCGGGCATTGCCGATCGCGAAAAAGATATCGGTCTCGGACCGGGTGTCGATTTCCGCACCGAGCACCACGAAGGGTTGCTCATGAAAATCAGCGGGCTCCAGTCGCTCTTTTTGTCCCAGCGGGTGCCCAATCGGAAGAACTGCCCGCATTGGCGCGGTAAAGATCGGGCTACGCTTCACGGCCGGATGATCGTTGACGAGTGCAGCGAACCCCAGGTCGAATTGCTGCGAACTCAGGTGCCGCAATACGGCCTGTGAGCTGCGTGCCCGGAGCGAGACGGTGATTCCTGGTTCAAGCTTGATAAACGCCGCAATCACGTCTGGCAGGAACTTGAGCGCCAATGCAGGCATTCCGGCAATCAAGAGGCTGCCCCGACGAAAATCTCGAATGTCGTCGATAACGCGGGAAATCTCTGTCAGGCCGACGAAAGACCGCTCAACCTCTTCGTAAAGCGCCAGCGCCTCCGATGTCGGAACCAGTTGGCGCCCGCGCCGCTCGAAAAGCTTGAAGTCTGTCACCGTTTCAAGGTCGGCAATCATTCTGCTGATGGAAGGTTGTGTCGTGTTGAGGACATCCGCCGCCATCGTGACCTTTCCGGTCTCGATCACAGCACGGAAGGCTTCGAGTTGGCGATGGGTGAGGCGGTTCAGCATGGCGCTAATACATATCATAAAGGAATGATTATCGCAAAATAAAGAATTATTCGTATGTCTGGTTTTGTGCGATTTTCAGGTGTGGAGGAATCGCATGGCAACCGGAACATCAGACATTACGATCATTGGTGGCGGCGTCGTCGGCCTGTCGATTGCGATTGGCCTGTTGCAGGCGGGGCGAAGGGTGACGGTTCTGGATGGCTCCGACGGCGATTTCCGGGCGTCGCAGGGGAATTTCGGTCTGGTGTGGCTGCAAGGCAAAGGTGCCGACTTCGCGCCCTATGCCGAGTGGTCGCGCGATGCCGTTGCTGCCTGGCCCGGCTTTGCGAACATGCTCAAAAACTTGTCAGGGCTCGATTTGGCGCTGGATCAATCTGGCGGGTTTGAGTTTTTCACAGAGGCAACCGAATTTGAACACTTCAAAGCAGCGTTGAAGCGGCAGCAAACGCATCTTGGCAATAAGTTCACCCATGAAATTATGAGTGCGGACGAGCTGCGGCGGATGTATCCCGGCATAGGGTCGGGCGTCGTCGGTGCCACGTTCTGCGCCCTCGATGGTCATGTGAACCCGCTGCGTTTGCTCAGGGCATTGCGCAGCGCGTTCGCGGCGCTTGGCGGCGATCTTGTCTCAGACGCTCTGGTGACCGGCATTCTGGCTTCAAAACATGGTGGATTTGATCTGTCTCTTCTCAACGGGGGTCGTCTTGCCGCTGAACGTGTCGTTCTCTGCGCGGGCCTTGGCACAACGCAATTAGCGGCGCAGTTGGGATTTACCACCCGC
>NZ_JAKDLJ010000568.1 GCF_030452865.1 Pseudorhodobacter sp. | reverse complement strand
CGATGCAGAACAGCGGGGAGGATGGCTGGGCTGGCACCGGCGCGGTGGATGCGTTTCGTCCCAATGGCTATGGTATGTTCAACATGACGGGGAATGTCTGGGAATGGGTGCAGGACTATTTTGGCCCGCGCCCCCCGATTGGTCGTTTACCCGAAAACAACCCGACCGGCCCGGCAACCGGCACGAGGCGGCTTCAGCGCGGCGGTTCATACCTCTGCCATGTCAGCTATTGCGACCGTTATCATGTCCATTCCCGCACCCCAAACGATCCCGACAGCGCCGCAGGTCATATTGGCTTTCGTATCGCAGCGGATGTGGCGGGCTAGCGGAAAATGGCGGTTCTCCTCTCTCACAAGGTTAGAGTTGCCAAAACCGCCCACACCCGCCAGATGATCGACCTGCCGCTGTGAGTTCTGGGCGGAGGTCGGCAGCTTGAAAAGGTAATGCAAAAGTGCTATTAGTAATGCAGCTCTCAATAAACCATTGGTACTGATATGCAGGAATCGACACTGACAATCAAAGGACAGACCACCCTTCCGCGCGATGTGCGGCAGGCATTGAACCTGCAACCAGGGGATCGGGTTCGGTATATGATCCTTGATGGCGGCGAGGTGCGCATCGTGCGGAGCCAACCGGTGATGAAACTTGCGGGACTGCTGAAAGCGCGGGGCAAATCACCCGTCAGCCTCGCAGCGATGGATGAGGCCATTGCCCAAGGTGCGGCCGATAAATGATGGGTTCTGTCGGATGATCGGCCTCGATACCAATGTTCTGATCCGGTTTCTGACTCAGGATGATGCCGGGCAGGGCGCTTTGGCCTCTGCCCTAATGGCGGAATTGACCGACGCCGCCCCCGGCTTTGTTTGCCGCGAGGTGATGGTTGAACTCGTCTGGGTGATGGAACGGGCCTATGGTTTGCCGCGGGACGCCATTTGCGCGGCGCTGAATGGTCTGCTGGAGTCGCGTGAGTTGGTGGTTGAGGCGGCTGACCGGGTGGCCGTGGCTGTCGACCGATACCGGCAAGGCGGCGCAGGGTTTGCCGACCAGATGATTGCACTCGCGGGGCAAGCTGCAGGCTGCGATAGGGTTGCGACGTTTGACCGCAAAGCTGCGCTATTGCCCGGAATGAAATTGGTGGCCTCGTCGCTGGGACAATAGCGGTTGGCGGGTTTGGCGCTTCGGTTCCGGTCCTGTCTGCGCTGCTTCCACCATAACGTGCGGTGTCAATACCAGCTTCAATTTATCATGAAGAATTATGGGCTACACATTAAGACTGGCGTTCTCTATATTTTCGGCATGATGATAAATGGGGCAAAAATGGACGGCGGTTCGGAATTTACTGCGCGGCCCAAACGCTCCCGCCCGGTTCGCGTTGCGGATGAAATCAAACAATGGGTGGTCGAACGCGACTTGAAACAAGGCGACAGGTTGCCGAATGAGACGCAAATGATCGGGCTTTTCGCGGTGTCGAAAAGCACCGTGCGGGAGGCGATGCGCATCTTGGAAGCGCAGGGGCTTATCCTCACACGCACCGGGCCGGGGGGCGGCAGCTTTATTGACAAGGTTTCGCCCGACCGCGCCAAGTCATTGCTGGCCAACTATTTCTATTTTCAGAACCTTTCAATTGCCGACATCTACCAGATGCGCAAGGCGCTGGAGCCTGAACTGGTCGCGAACCTCGCCGGAACCCTGAGCGATGCGCAAGTTG
>NZ_JAKDLJ010000146.1 GCF_030452865.1 Pseudorhodobacter sp. | reverse complement strand
GTCCCCGGAGGTAAATCCGGGGACAGGCGGGCTTATATAGGCGGCAACAGCAGTGTCAACCGCGCAATTCGGATCGGATGGTCAGGCTGCCAGCTCGTAGCGCAGGATCGCCGCCTCCGACCGCGCGAGGTTGCGCCGAGCGTAATCACCGTAGGCGGCGGGATTGTCGCCAAGCCCCGGCAACAGCGCGAGCAGGCTATGCCGCTGGCTCGGCTCAATGGTTTCCAACGCGGTGTTGGACGGATGAAAACTTTCGGTTTCCAGCCCATTTGCCCAGATCACCTGATGCCGCGCCAGCAGGATATGCACATAGGTCACTTCGGTCAGCGTCAGGTCCACGGTGATGGAGCGGTCGTTGATCAGGTCTTCCGCCGCAACCAACACTTCGGCAGTGTTGAACAAGGCCCGCGTTCCGGCCCCCTTCACCAGCATCCGATGCTGCGGCGACACCAGCAGATCGGCATCCGGCCGACCCTGCCCCAACGCCCCGGCGGCAAAACGGATCGGGCGCAGGTGTGGCATGGCGTAAAGCCGCGCACCGGTCATGCGGCGATGCCCGGCCCAGATCACCTCCTGCGCGCCGTTGTCTTTGGTCTGAACGAGGTCACCGGGCCGCAAGGTCTCAATTTGCGCCGTCCCCGCCACCGTGCGGACCATGGTTCCGGGCGTAAAGCAGATCACCCCGCCCGCCATCCTGTTTGCCGCTGCCGTTGCCGTCTGGTCAACCGCGACCCGGACGACCCAAAGCTCCACCCCGGCGGGGGGCAGATTGTCCAGAAACATCACCAGTCGCGCGCCACTGTCTGGCACGTCGATCAGCGTTGCAGTGAAACTTTGCAAGCCATCGGTGACGACAAAGCCCTGTTCTGGCAGATCGGTGGCGTCGTCGGCGTCAAGCCCGGCCAACTCCGCCGGCTTTGGTGCCAATGCCGCCCCGATCAATCGCCTGACCATATGCGCTGCCCGTTTGCGCAAATCCGCCGCCCCTTCGGCCCCCTCCAGACGCAAGACGCCGTGCGCGCTGTCCACCCTGATCGCCTCGCCCGTCCAGCGCCAGGTGGCGCCAACGGCAAGAACGTCGAGTGGTGAAGCACGAAGCCCGTCTGTTTCGGTCTGTGACCAAGAGATGACGAACGTGCCCTGAAAGCCCGTCCTCATATCTGTATGCCTGCTCAATTCGTCTTTTTTTCGTTTCTACGTTAACGGTAGCAGGCAGGGGGCCGCTTGGCTATGGTAAAAAGGCCACGCTATGGCAAAAATGTCGATTCTGCGGCAGCGCGGTCTGGCATGGCGACGCCACAGCATCAAGCGCGCTGACAACGCGGGCGCAGCAAGTTTGGCGGGACAACCAAACCGTCTGACGATTCAGAAATCCGTCGGCGCGCCGCCTTCTTCTTTGCGTTTCGCGACAAAGGCAGCCAGGTCGTCGCGGTGATCCTCGTTCATCTCGGGCGGCTCGAATTCCCCGATGATCTGTTTGTAGATGCGATGCGCGCGCTCCTGCGTCCACAACCCGCCGTCCTGCTGCCACGCCTCATAATTGCGCCAATCCGAAACGAAGGGCGCATAGAATGCGGTCTGATAGCGGTCTTGCGTGTGTTGGCAACCGAAATAGTGGCCGCCCGCACCGACCTCGCGAATAGCGTCGAAGGCGAGGTCTTCGTCGCGGGTTTCCGTCAATGCGCTCTCAAAGTAGCGTTGGATCATTTGCAGCACTTCGCAATCCATCACGAATTTCTCGGGGCTGGCGATCAAGCCACCCTCCAGCCAACCGGCGGCGTGATAGACCATATTGGTGCCTGACTGCACAGCCGCCCACAGGCTGTTGCAGGTTTCCCACATCGCTTGCCCGTCCGGCACGTTCGCAGCACAAACCCCCGACGACCGCAACGGCAGCTTGTAGTAGCGCGCCATTTGCCCGGTCATCTGTGTCGCGCGCATATATTCCGGAGTGCCAAAGGCCGGCGCACCCGATTTCATATCGACGTTGGAGGTGAAGGTGCCAATGCCCACCGGGCAACCGGGTTTGATATATTGCAACAGCGCAATCGCCGAAAGCGCCTCGGCAATGCTCAGCGCCACCGCCCCTGCCAGCGTCACCGGGGCCATCGCCCCCGCGAGGGTGAAGGGGGTCACGATCACCGGTTGGCCCCGCCGCGCCAGACGCATCGCCCCGTCAAGCATCGGGTAGTCATGTTTCAACGGGCTGACAGAGTTGATGTTGGTGTACATCCGTGGCCTGGCGTCGAATTCCGCGTGGCTCAACCCGCCCGCAAGCCGCGTCATCTCCATCACATCTTCCACCCGCTCTGCGCCGAGCGAATAGGCATGAACGACCTTATCGGTCAGGGTCAGCTTTTCGTAAAGGCAGTCGAGATGGCGGATCGAGGGGTGAATATCAATCGGCTCCACCGGGTAGCCGCCCGCGATATGGATGCAGTTGAAATACTGCGTCAGCTTCATGAATTCCTTGAATGTCGCAAAATCGCCGGAGCGTTTTCCCCGCTCCATGTCCCATGAATTCGGCGGGGAGGAGACGTTGATGAACACCATATGTTTGCCGCCGATGATCAACTCGCGGTCAGTGTTGCGCGGGGTGATGGTGAAGCTGTCGGGCGCATGGCCCAGCATTTCCATCACGAAATCCTCGTCCATCCGGACGTTTTCGCCGTTCACCCGGCATCCGGCCTGTTTGAAGATCGCCACCGCTTCTGGGTTGAGAATCTCGATGCCAATGTCGGAGAGGATGCGCATGGCGGTGCGGTGGATGGCTTGCACGCCGTCTGCGTCAAGCGGCTCAATCGGCTTATCCGGGTTGACGGGGATGCGCCAAGGCATCTGGTCGATGACATCGCTTCCGGCGCGGGTCTTGTGGCCCGCGCGCCCCCCTGCCCTGCGGCGGCGTCCTGCTTCTTCGGTCATGGCGAACCCTTTGCGTCAGTGCCCATATCGACGGTCAGAATGGCGCAAGCAAAAGGGAATGCGCGCTCAACCAGCGACAGGATTGCGTCGTTTTTGGCCGCCTCCGTTCAAACGAGGCTATGCCAGACTGTCGATCCACGCGCCCAGATGGCCGATATTCGGCAGCACGGCATCGGCGTGGGGGGACAGATCCGCCGCGCCCGCGATCCCGGTCAGCACGGCAACAACCCGCATCCCCGCCGCGCGCCCCGCAACAAGGTCATGCACGGAATCCCCGACCATTACCGCTTTTTCCGGATCAATCCCGGTCTGGCTGGCGAAGGCCAGACACATGCCGGGGCCGGGCTTGGCACCATGACCGGAATTGTATCCCGCGACGAAATCAAAGAGATCGAGCACGCCATGCGCCGAAAGATGCGCCCGCGCCGGGGCCTCATTATCATTGGTCGCCAGGCCGAGTTTCAGCCCCCGTGCCCGCAATGCACCAAGAACCGCGCGCAACGGGACCGCAGGTGACATAACCGCCGATTGCGCCAAAAGGTTCAGATGATCCACAAGTTTCGATTGCGAGAAATGCGGCAGAAGCGGCAGCAGGCGTGCTGCAATCTCCTCTGCGGTGCCTGCGATCACCGGGCTGTCGGGGGCAAAGTCCTGCGCCTGTTGGTCGTAGCCGAGGGCATCCGCCATCCCCGCGGCATGATCGTCATCCCGCGCCAGTTCTGCCAGCAACCGGGCCGCCCAAAGGCCCCAGCTTTGCCGGAAATCGAACAAGGTGCCATCCTTGTCAAACACCACGCCTTCAATCATCTGCCACCCCTGAATTGTCCGTACCCACAACGTGCTGGCTTGCGGTTGAATTTGCAACGGCTGCCATCATGTCCAATTGATTTGTTCACCCCCCGGCAGGACCGCGCGCGCCTGCATCGGCGCCTCATAGCGCAGACCCGCCGCATCGCAAAACCCGATGACCCAGGCGTCATCCATCAGGATGAAATCGAGAACCGAGGCCAGAAATGCCGGTTGCGCCGCACCCTTGGTCAGATCGGAAACCGAAGCACCGCTTGCACCCAGAAACACCGGCAGCAAATCCTCGTTCGCTGCAAGCCAGCCAAGCGCCTGCAACGCAACGGTTTCTGCACTGTCTTGTCGTGCCATCGGCGGATTCCTTCCTAATACCGGGCGAAGGACTGCCCTCGCGCCCAATTGACCGAATTACACGACATTTGGAAAGACTTTCTTAACCAAATCGGAGGAAGGTTAATCAAATGTATTTCATGCGATCATGGGTGCCAATCCAATGTCAGGCAGAATTCTCATCGCGGATGATGTTGCGACGAACCGCATTGTCTACAAGGTCAAGCTGGGTGCGGCGTGCTACGCCCCGCTGTTTGCCGAAACCGGCGCAAGCTGCTTGCGGCTGGCGCATCAGGAAAAGCCGGACCTCATCCTGCTGGATATGGTCTTGCCCGATATGTCGGGAACCGAAGTATTGCACCGCCTTCGCGCGGACCCCGCAACCGCGATGATCCCGGTTGTGGTGTTTTCCGCGCAGGATAGCGCCGCCCTGCGGATGGAAGCGTTGGCCGCCGGGGCCGATGATTTTCTGACGAAATCGGTTGATGACCTGATTCTGATGGCGCGTTTGCGCAATCTGCTGCGGGGGAATGAAGCAATTGCCGATCTGGCAAGTGACAGCGCGCCGATCCGCGCGATGGGCTTTGCGGAACCGATATCGACCTTCCGCTTGCCCGGCACCATTGCAGTAATTACCCATCGCCCGGAAACCGCAATGCACCTGCGCCGCGATCTGTCGGGACATTTGCCGGATCAGATCACCATGATCTCGCGTGAGGCGGCACTGGCCGAAACGGGCCGCGCGGCGTCGCATGATATCTTCGTGATCGAAGACAACGCGGATGATCCAATGGGCGGCTTGCGCTTGATGTCGGAATTGCGCAGCCATGCCCAAACTCGCCATGCGGCGGTTTGCATCGTCAAATCGCGACTTGGCCCGGCAGAAGCGGCGATGGCCTATGATCTTGGGGCCGATGACGTGGTGGAAGCGTGCATCAACCGGCAGGAATTCGGGCTGCGCCTGTCGCGCCTGATGCAGCGCAAGCGGGAGGCGGACCGGTGGCGCGCGTCGGTTCGCGATGGTTTGCGGATGGCGATGATCGACCCGCTGACCGGGCTTTACAATCGGCGCTATGCGATCCGCCAATTGACGGAGATTGCGGCGAAAGCCAACGGCAGCCGCACGCCTTTCGCCGTAATGGTAATGGATCTGGATCGCTTCAAGGCGGTGAATGACCGCTTCGGCCACCCCGCCGGCGATGCCGTGCTGGTGGAGGTTGCAAGACGCATGATCGCCAATATTCGAACCGGCGATTTGCTGGCGCGCATCGGCGGGGAGGAGTTTCTGATCGCCCTGCCCGAAACCGATCTTGCCGCTGCGCGCGTGATTGCCGAACGCCTGTGCAACGCCGTTCAGGAAACCGCCTTCGCTCTGCCGGGTTTCGCCCCGATCCATATCACCGCCTCTATCGGGCTGGCGATTTGCGAGGGTGTGTCGGACTGGCAGCAGGAGCAGGAGCAGATCCCGCATCTGATCGAGCGCGCTGACCGGGCGTTGATGGTGGCAAAATCCGGCGGTCGCAACAAGGTCACGATCAGCCGGGCGGCGTGATACCCGCCCGTACGTTGAAAGGAAACAAGGCGTCAGTCACGCTTGGAATGATCCGACCTGCGCCCGCGATTCGATTTGCGTTGCAGGCTGTGTTCCAGCCGATCCGCGAAACCGGCGCGCTCCGCCGTTGTCATCTTGGAGAGTTGGCCGATCACGATATCGCGCCCGATCTGCTGACGTTCCACCGCGCGCGCGCCGCCTGCGTCCAATACCGCGCGCAAGGCGTCAGGCTGAAACGGTTCCGCCCGCAACACCGCAAGAGTTTCCTGCAAACCCTTGCGCATCTTGTCCCGCTCCGCGCCCAAATCCGGCTTTGCGGCGCGATAGGCGTCGCGCAGGGCTTTGCGGTCTGCTTCGGAAAACGCATCATTGAACGGGCCGAATCCAAGATCTCGGGTGACGATTTCATCGCGCCCGCGTTCATGCCGACCGAAAACCGCCCCCGCCACGATCCCGAGGATGACGAGGTTGAGCGTCAGCGACATGAACAAGAGCGGTCGCAACCAGCGCGTCGGCGGTTTGGCAGGTGGCGTCATCTTGGCATCGGTCATCATTCAACCCTCGGTCAGAAATTCATCGAAGCCTGCGATCACATCGACCGTTTCGACCTCTATTATCGTGTCGGGCGGCAACAATGCTTCGGTCACACGGTCCATCGCACCGGGTTGTGCAAAACCCAGCCAGACCCCGGCAAGCATCGCCGTCGAAAGCGCTGCCAGCGCCCCGCCGCCCCCAAGAGCGGCAAGAAGCGAACGCCAGAAGCCGGGTGCGGGCACCGGGCGAACCGTTGCGCGTGGTTGCTCCACCGCTGCATCGGCCAATACGCGCGTCATCAACGCGGCAGAGGCGACAGGCCGCCCTGCACGGGCAGTCGCAAAAAGATCGTCGAGATCAGAGTCCCGCATATCAGTTTCCTTCCTCATAGCCCAATTCGGCCCGCCGTGCTGCCAGCGCCGCCGAAAGCGCCCGTTTTCCCCGTGCGGTCAGGCTTTCCACCGCTTCCACGCCGATGTCCATCACAGCGGCAATTTCCGGGTTCGGCAAACCTTCGATATGGCGCAAGACGACCGCCTGCCGCTGCCGCTCCGGCAAGGTCTCCAATGCGTCATGCAGCGCGGCGATACGCTGCTTCTCAGCCATCGTCACCTCAACCCCCGGCGCGTCATCGGCCAGATCGGGCGCATCCTCGAACCCCACCGCGCGCCTTCGTTTGCGGCTGCGCAGGCGGTCGGTGCAAAGATTGGTGACGACGCGGTAAAGCCAGGTTGAGACCTTCGCCTCCCCCTGCCGCCAATCGGGTGCTATCCGCCATAAACGCAACATCGCCTCCTGTGCGACATCCTCTGCCTCGGCCCGATCACCAAGCAACCGGGTCGCATAGCCCATCACGCGCGCCACATGCCGATCTGCCAAAACCCGCGCAGCGATGGGGTCGCCGTTGGCATAGAGCACCAGCAAGGCGTCATCCGGCGTGTCAGAGGTGTCGTCAAACGGCATGCGCATCCCTAGGCCACTAAATCGTCAGCATCACAAGATCAATCGCCCCCTCCGGGCGTTGAAGCCGGAAGGGGGCGAAGCACAGGCTTAGTTATCATGCCCGCGTTTCTTGCCGTGACGGTCGCGGCGCTGTTCCATCTTGTCGCGGGCCGCGTCTGCCTCGGCCTTGGAAATTGCGCCATCGCCATCGGTATCGACCCGCGCGAACATCTTATCGCTGCGATCCGCGGGCGGCGCCATTTCCGCAAGCGACAGCACGCCGTCCTTGTTGGCATCCATCCGTGTCATCATGCGGTCCATGCGCTTGGCAAGCCGTTCTGCCCGGCGCGCCTCATGCCCAGCGATCAATTCTGCCTCCGACAGATTGCCATCCTTGTTGGTATCCAGCGCCGCAATCCTTGCCGCGTGATAGGCGGCGATCTCATCCTTGGTCACCTTGCCATCGGCATTGGCATCCATCGCGTCGAAATCGAACATCCCTGCCCCGCGCGGGCCTTTGCCGGTATCGGCCAGCGCGACGGTCGAGAAACTTGCCGCCACCAACGCGGCCAGTGTCAGTCCGGTCAACATATCCTTGGGGGTCATCGTGCAACTCCTGTCTGCTCTGAAAGGCTGTTTGCCCCTCTTCATGCTGTCTCAAACGGGGCAGGCAAGGGTTTCCGTCGCAAAGCGCCGCAGGTTTTTTGCGACATCCCGCCGCAACCCGCTTCTTTCTCTCCCCTTGCCTGGTAAAAACCTTTATGCAGGCTACATTGAAAACACCCGCGCCCCAGCGACACAGGATAATGCGATGATGGACCAAGCGACTTCAAGAGTTGCGGACAGTCGGGCGATGACGTCATGCTCGGCAGCGATGGTACCT
>NZ_JAKDLJ010000567.1 GCF_030452865.1 Pseudorhodobacter sp. | reverse complement strand
GCCGATCCGAACTATGCCGTCTATACCACGGATTACGATGAAGAAATCCGGGCGGAGGATTTGGCTGAAGCTGTCGAACTGGAACGGTTGCGCGCCTATCTCGACCAGCAGTTGGAGCCCTTGAAAGGGGCGGTTTCGCGCCTCGCCAACAAGCTGCAACGCCGCCTTCAAGCGCAGCAAAACCGAAGCTGGCTGTTCGATCTGGAGGAAGGGACACTGGACGCGGGCCGCCTTGCCCGCGTGGTGGCGAACCCGACGACACCGCTTTCCTTCAAGCAGGAAAAAGACACCGAATTCCGCGATACCTGCGTGACGCTTTTGCTCGACAATTCCGGCTCGATGCGCGGTCGCCCGATTTCCATCGCGGCGATTTGCGCCGATGTTCTGGCACGGACGCTTGAACGCTGTTCGGTCAAGGTCGAAATCCTCGGCTTCACCACCCGCGCGTGGAAAGGCGGGCAAAGCCGGGAACGCTGGCTGTCCTCGGGCCGTGCGCAACAACCCGGTCGATTGAACGACCTGCGCCACATCATCTACAAATCCGCCGATGCGCCCTGGCGGCGCGCGCGGCCCAATCTGGGGCTGATGATGAAGGAAGGGCTGCTGAAGGAAAACATCGACGGCGAGGCGCTGGAATGGGCGCACCGCCGCATGATGGCGCGGCGGGAACAGCGCAAAATCCTGATGGTGATTTCGGATGGCGCACCGGTGGACGACTCAACTCTGTCCGTCAACCCCGCGAATTACTTGGAAAAACACCTGCGCGATGTGATTGCCATGGTGGAAAAGCGTAAAGCGGTGGAGCTGATCGCCATCGGCATCGGCCATGACGTGACCCGGTATTATGAGCGCGCAGTGACCATCACCGATGTCGAGCAGTTGGCCGGGGCCATGACCGAGCAGCTTGCTGGTCTGTTCGACAATGATCCACGGATGCGCGCGCGGGTGTTGGGGATGCGCAAGGTGGGCTGAACCGCCGCCGTCGCGACACCCCCGCAAGCCCCGCGCAGACCATCCCGCAGACCGGAAAAGGCCACGCAAGATGTTCCAGACCTTCACATCATCCGCCAATCCCGGCCAAGGCGCTGCCCGCCTGTCGCAGTTGCGCGCGGCACTTGCGGCGAACGGGTTGGACGGGTTCATTATTCCGCGCTCCGATGCCCATCAAGGCGAATATGTTGCGCCGCGCGATGAACGGTTGCAATGGCTGACAGGTTTCACCGGTTCCGCCGGGTTCTGCATCGTGTTGCCCGATGTCGCGGGGGTCTTCATCGACGGACGCTATCGGGCCCAGGTGAAAACCCAGATTGATCTGGGGCATTTCACACCCGTCGCCTGGCCGGATACCAAACCTGGCCCGTGGATTGCGGACCATCTGCTGCAAGGCCGGATCGGTTTTGACCCGTGGCTGCACAGCAAAGATGAGATTGACGCAATTGAGAAATCACTTGAAGGAACGTTCATAACACTTTCACCTGTAACAAATTATGTCGATTCCATCTGGGCGGATCAGCCGGACGCTCCAACTGGAAAAGCGTTTCTGCATCCAGATGCGCTTGCGGGCCGGACCAGCGCCGACAAGCGCGGCGAACTCGCGGCGGTGCTGCGCGAAGCGGGGCAAAAGGCGGCCGTCATTACCCTGCCGGACAGCCTGTGCTGGCTTTTGAACATCCGCGGTGCGGACCTGCCGCGCAACCCGGTGCTGCAAGGGTTTGCGAT
>NZ_JAKDLJ010000145.1 GCF_030452865.1 Pseudorhodobacter sp. | reverse complement strand
AGGTCAGGAAGGTCGGCCTCCTCCTCCGCCTCGATGATCAGGTCTGTCAGCAGCAGAGTGATGCGCGGCACATGCGGCGCAACCGCGTCGGTTGTCGCGCCGGAAGACCCGGTTTCCGGGGTCGTATGCCCATCGGGTTTATCGCCCTGCCGTTTCGGCCCCGCCATCGCGCGCATTGTCCTTTTCTTTGTCTGGCACTACGCCGGGGTTGCCTTTACCTTCTGCGCCGGGCAACTAAAACATGATTGTGCGTTTATCCCAACAGGAGACAGCAAATGCCACAGACAGGCGACATCGCCCCCGATTTCACCCTGCCGCGCGATGGTGGCGGCAGCGTGACACTTTCCGCCCTTCGCCCCGGCCGCGTCGTGCTTTACTTCTATCCCAAGGATGACACCCCGGGCTGCACGGTCGAGGCGAAGGATTTCACCACCATGGCGGCAGATTTCACAAAGGCGGGTGTCACCGTGATCGGCGTGTCAAAAGACAGTGTGGGCGCGCATGACAAATTCGTCGCCAAACACGGGTTGGGCCTGATCCTTGCTTCGGACGCGGATGGTCACACCTGCGAGGATTACGGCGTCTGGGGGGAACGGCAGATGTACGGCAAAACCTTCATGGGAATTGAACGCGCGACCTTCCTGATCGGGCCGAAAGGTGAAATTCAGCAGATCTGGCGCAAGGTCAAAGCCGATGGCCATGCCGAGGCTGTGCTGGCCGCAGTGCGCAACGCATGACGCTAACCCTTGCCGAAATGGCGGTGGAGGTGCTGACCACCGCCGATGGCCGCGCCAAAACCGCGCTTGGCCGCAAACACGCCGCGACATGGCTTGCGGCGCGCTCCGCAGGGACTCCGTTGGAGGTGGGCAAGGCTGCCCCACCGTTGCGCCCTGCCCGTCCGAACGCGCCGGAACTTTTGGACCCGCGTGAAATGCCGCGCCGCCGCCCCGGCTCCCCCACAGGCCGCATCGCCTTGCTGCATGCTGTTGCGCATATCGAGTTGAATGCGGTTGATCTGCACTGGGATATCATCGCGCGTTTCACCGATGTTCCGATGCCCTTGGGGTTCTACGATGACTGGGTGCGCGCGGCCGATGATGAGGCCAAGCATTTCAACCTGATGTGTGATTGTCTCGAAGCCCTGGGCAGCCATTACGGTGCCCTGCCCGCCCATGCCGGCATGTGGCGCGCGGCGGAAGACACCGCTGATGATCTCTTTGGGCGGCTTGCGGTGGTGCCCATGGTGCTCGAAGCGCGTGGCCTCGATGTCACACCCGGAATGATCGAAATTTTTGAAAACGCGGGAGAAGACGCCCCGGTCGCCGCATTGAAAACCATTTATGCCGAAGAGGTCAGCCATGTCGCCTACGGCTCCAAATGGTTCAACTGGTTGTGCGGGCGGGATGGGCTGGACCCAAAGGATGCGTTCCACAGTCTCGTGCGGCGCTATTTCCACGGCTTGTTGAAACCGCCGTTCAATGAGGAGAAGCGCGCCGAAGCGGGTCTGCCGCCTGATTTCTACTGGCCGCTGGCCGAACGTCGGGATGATGCCGGAACGCCCTGATTTGTCGGCGGTTTCCTGCCGGTTTCAAGCCCCGCGTCTATCGAATTTCCATTTTCCGGTCAAAAATCTTGCACACGGCGACGTGGCTTAGTATCCAAACCCATCAGCGCCCGGCGCAGAGGCTTCGGCCCTGACCGCGCCACAGGATCAACAAGACCGGAATCAGGGCCAGTGCTCAAGCGACTATCTTATCGGATCAACGGCGTTGTCGGGCGCTATTTCCCTGAACAACGGCTATTTTTGAAGTCCGATGCAGATACGCGATTCATCCGGCTTGCTCCGATGACGCAGGCGGTTGCGGTGAGCGGGGCCGCGCTGTTTCTGGGATGGACCATTCTCGCGACATCCTTGCTGCTGATGGAATCAATCTCCGCCGGATCGGGACGCGACCAGGCACAGCGCCAGCAATCACTTTATGAGGCGCGGCTGAACGCATTGTCCGCCGACCGCGACCTTCGCGCGGAAGAAGCGGTGCGCGCGCAGGAACGCTTCAACCTTGCACTGAATGAGGTCAGCGCGATGCAGACCCGGCTACTGGCCTCCGAAGACGGGCGGCGCGAAATGGAAACCGGGGTGGAGGTGATTCAGGACACGCTGCGCCGCACCATCAAGGAACGTGACGACGCGCGCAGCAAATCCGAAACCCTGACAGCATCGCTGCAAGCCGAAACCGGCTCCGCCCGGACCGGCGAAGGCCGCGCCCGCGATGCCGCCGCAACCGTTGAGGTGTTGGCGCAGGCACTGACCGGAACCTCACAGCAACGCGATCAGATGGCGCTGACCGCAATGGCCGCCGAAGATGCGACCGACATGATCACCGCACAGAAAAAGGCGCTGGAAGCCAAGAACGATGCAATCTTTGCCAAGCTGGAAGAAGCGGTAACCGTCTCGATGGAACCGCTGGACAAGATGTTCCGTTCCGCCGGTCTGTCGCCACAGGATTTGATCAGTTCGGTTCGCAAGGGGTATTCCGGGCAAGGTGGCCCGTTGACGCCTTTCAGTTTGTCGACCAGTGGCGGCCCAATCGGCAAGGATGAACGCCGCGCCAACAAGATCCTGCAAGGGCTGGACCGGATGAACATGTACCGGATCGCCGCTGAAAAGGCACCCTTTGGCATGCCGTTGAAATCGTCGTTCCGCTTCACATCGGGCTTTGGCAGCCGCAATGACCCGTTTGGCCAAGGCCGCCGCGCCCACAAGGGGCTGGATTTTGCCTCCGGCCAGGGCACGCCGATCTATTCCACCGCTGACGGAGTTGTGACCTACGCCGGCTGGATGAGCGGTTATGGTCGTCATGTCGAAGTGCGTCACGCCTTCGGAATCGTCACGACTTACTCCCATATGTCGAATATCCGTGTCTCGGTCGGTCAAAAAGTGTCGCGTGGCGGCCGGATCGGTGATATGGGCAGTTCAGGCCGGTCTACCGGCACCCATCTCCACTACGAGGTCCATGTCGGGGGCATTGCTGTGAACCCGATGACATTTATCAAGGCAGCGTCAGATGTTTTCTAAAAGCAAGATCAACGAACCCGGTCCCAAGGCCGAGGCAGACAAAACCCGCCCGCCGGAACAACCGCCGACGCGCAGCTCGACGGAGTTTACCTCCTCAGCCCCCAAAACCAAGCCTGCGGCTTCGGTTCTGTCGTCCGACCTGACGATCACCGGCAACCTGCGCACCACGGGTGACATTCAGGTTGAAGGTACGGTCGAAGGCGATATCCGCGCGCACCTGTTGACGGTTGGTGAAACCGCAACGATCCGCGGCGAAATCGTTGCGGATGACATTGTGGTCAATGGCCGCGTCATTGGCCGGGTGCGCGGATTGAAGGTGCGTCTCACCTCCACCGCGCGCGTTGAAGGGGACATCATTCACAAGACCATCGCGATTGAAAGCGGCGCGCATTTCGAAGGCTCGGTGCAGCGTCAAGACGATCCGCTTGCTTCCGGGCGCAGCGGCACCCCGGCACCGCAACCGCCGACCTCTCCGGCACCCGCCAGTGCAGGGGCCAGCAGTACCGCGCATTCCAGCGCATCATCTGTCGGTTCCACGCCGAAACCGTAAGATCGACCGGCTCACACACGGAAAAGGCGTCCTGTTGCGGGACGCCTTGTTCTTTTGGCCGCGTTTGCAGTCAGGCCAGGGCGCGGCGATAGAGGTGCCATGTCGCATGGCCCAGCACTGGCAGGGTGACGAACAGACCCAGAAACCCCATCGCCATGCTGCCAAACAGCAGCACCGCGATCAATCCCCCCCAAAGCAGCATGACACCGGGGTTGGTCAACACCACCGATACCGAAGCGATCATCGCGGTCACGAAATCAACCTCCCGATCCAGCAGCAGCGGCAGGCTGACCACGGTCAGCGAGAACAACACCCCCGCGAACACCGCGCCGATGATGCTGCCAACCAGCAGCATCAGAAGGCCATTCGCGGTCAGGAACACCTCGAATGAACTGGTGATATTGGTCATCGCCTGCAAGCCAAGAAACAGCGCAAAGATCATATGCGCCAGAAAATTCCAGAACAGGAAGAACACCACGACGACGGCTGCGATAGACGGGATCTGGCGGTCCTTCTGCCGCGCGATCACCCCAAGCACCGCGCGCCATGACGGCGGCGCGCCCGCTTCCAGCCTGCGGCTGACCTCATAAAGCCCGCAGGCGATGAACGGGCCAAGGATGGGGAATCCGGCTGCGGCAGGCAACGTCCACCACACCTGTCCGGTCGCCGTCAGTGCATAAACGATCAGCCAGCCGCCCGCGACAAAGACCGAAGCGAAAAACAGCCCATAGATCGGTGCGGCCCTGAAATCCCGCCAGCCCGCCAGCAAGGCCGCGCGGAGGTCACTGCCCCCCAGTATCAGAATGTCGGGCTTGGCGGCAGCAATTGTCTGGGCGGCGTCGGGCATGGGCGCTCCTTCTGGTTCGGCAAGACTTTGCCGCAGAAATCCGATCCCGCAAACATGTATCTGAAAGGTGGAATTGGCCGATTATTCGTCGGAATTTGCCTCGGCCCGGCTTTTGCCGGAAACATCCATCGCCAACGTCGCGGCCATGAAACGATCTAGATCGCCGTCAAGCACACCTTGGGTATCAGAGGTTTCGACCCCGGTGCGAAGGTCTTTGACCATCTGATAGGGCTGCAACACATAGGAGCGGATCTGGTTGCCCCATCCCGCGTCCCCCTTGTTTTCGTGGGCGGCATTGATCGCTGCGTTACGCTTGTCCAACTCCATGTGATAGAGCCGCGATTTTAGCGCGTTCATCGCAACTTCGCGGTTCTGATGCTGCGATTTCATCGAGGACGTGGTGACGATCCCGGTCGGCAGGTGGGTGATCCGCACCGCCGAATCGGTGGTGTTGACGTGCTGACCGCCTGCACCCGACGACCGATAGGTATCAATGCGGATATCCTTGTCCTGAATATCAATCGCGATGTTGTCATCGACGACCGGATAGACCCAGACCGATGAAAATGAGGTATGCCGCCGCGCCGCACTATCATAGGGGCTGATGCGCACCAGCCGATGAACGCCCGATTCCGACTTCAGCCAACCATAGGCGTTGGGGCCGGAAATCTTGTACGCGGCAGATTTGATCCCGGCTTCTTCGCCATCCGACATCGACTGCAATTCGACCTTGTAACCCTTTTTCTCTGCCCAACGCACATACATCCGCGCCAGCATCGAGGCCCAGTCACAGCTTTCGGTGCCGCCTGCGCCTGCATTCACTTCAAGGAATGTGTCGTTGCCATCGGCTTCACCGTTCAGCAGCGCCTCCAATTCCTTGTTGCGCGCGAGATCGTGCAAGCCGCGCAAGGCGTCTTCCGCCTCCACCACAATCTCGGCATCGTCTTCCGCTTCGCCCATTTCGATCAGTTCGACATTATCGCGCAAGCCGCTGTCGATCAGCTTGTAGGTCGAAAGCTGGTCCATCACCGCCTGACGTTCCCGCATCAGCTTTTGCGCCTTGGCCGGGTCGTTCCACAGATCGGGGTTCTCGATCATGGCGTTGAATTCTTCCAACCGATGCGGCGCGGTTTCCAAATCCATGCGCTGCGCCAGAAGGTTCAGCGATTTGCGGATAGCGTCCACATTGGATTGGGTCTCGGCGCGCATGGGTATTTCCTTGAGGGTCGTTCACTTTTTCGCGGTGATAACGGGTTGGCAAGTTGCGGGCAAGGGGACAGGCAGGCACGAACGGCCCGACCCAAGGCAGCCGCGTCAAATCATCGTCAGTAAAGGCCGCCCGAACTCAATGTGCCGAAATTGGCCTTTTTCGGAATGGCTTTCGTCTTGCCGCTGGCGGTGGTGACAGAGGTGGTCGCGCCGAATCCGTCATCGCTTTCGCCGTAAGCAAAGAGCGGCAGGTTCGACCCCATGCCAAAGCCGCCATCCACCATCAACCCGATGGAGCCGAGCGGGTCTTCGCCTTCGCGGAAATATTCGGCAACGACGTTGGGACCGGAGGCGCCGTCAGCCAGTACGGCACCGGTGAAGCGGTCGATATTCTTGAAGTAACCGCCCGGTGGCACTTTGAACTTGGTGCCGCCGTATTTCTTGATCGCCTTCTTCATGAAACGCTCAAACACCGGGCCGCAGACCGTGCCGCCATAAGCGTGGCCCATGGAGCGTGGATTATCATAACCGATATAGCAGCCCGCCACGATGTTGGAGGAAAAGCCGATGAACCACACGTCCTTTGCATCATTCGTCGTCCCGGTCTTGCCGGCAATCGGCACCGGCAGGTTGATGCCTTTGGCGGTGCCGCGCTGCACCACACCTTCCATCATAGAGGTCAACTGATAGGCGGTGATCGCATCCATCACCCGTTCGCGGTTGGAGGTGATCTTGGGAATCTCCTTCGGGTCAAGGCTCGCCATCTGGCATTCATCGCATTTGCGCTGATCGTGGCGGTAAATCGTCTTGCCGTACCGGTCCTGCACCCGGTCAACCAGCGTCGGATCAACACGTTCGCCACCGTTGGCAAACATCGCATAGGCAGCAACCATTTTGAACAGGGTGGTTTCCTGCGAGCCGAGTGCATTGGCAAGAAATTGGCCCATGCGGTCATAAACCCCAAAGCGTTCGGCATAGCCTGCAACCACATCCATGCCGATTTCCTCGGCAACGCGCACCGTCATCAGGTTGCGCGATTGCTCAATCCCGGTGCGCAATGTCGTCGGGCCGTAGAATTTGTTGGAGGAGTTGCGCGGTCGCCAGATGCCTTGTGGCGTGTTCACCTCAATCGGTGCGTCGATCACGATGGTTGCCGGGGTGAAACCACTGTCCAGAGCGGCCGCATAGACAAACGGCTTGAAGCTGGAGCCGGGCTGACGCTGCGCTTGTGTGGCGCGGTTGAATACCGAATGTTGATAGGAAAACCCACCCTGCATCGCCAGAACCCGGCCGGAATTCACGTCCATCGCCATGAAACCGCCTTCGATTTCCGGCACTTGCCGCAAGCTCCACCGCACGAAACTGCCGTCGCTGTCATTGGTCACGGCGCGCACCTGCACAACATCGCCGACCGAGACCAGATCGCCCGCCACTTTGGCCTTACGCCCCAAACGGCCATCGCCCTGTCGCTTGCGCGCCCAGGTCACGTCTTCGGGTGGGATGAAATGGCCGTCTGCGTCCTCCGCCACGCCTTCAATGCCGATCCGGGCCGATTTCTCACCGACTTCAAGCACCACCGCAGGTTTCCAGCCGTCGATGTCACGGGCAACGTCAACCGCCGCGAGTGCCTCCCGCCAGCTCGCCTCGGAGGTCAATTGCGCGGGGTCAATCACCTTATGGGTGCCATTCCAGATGCCGATGGAACGGTCGAACCCTTCGAGCCCGGCCTGCAAGGCTTTTGCGGCTTCGGTCTGCAAACTCGGGTCAACCGTGGCGCGGATGGTCAAGCCACCTTCAAAAAACTCTTTTTCCCCGAAAGTGCCGGAAAGCTGGCGACGGATTTCGTCGGTGAAATAGTCGCGCGGCGGCAAGCTGTCGCGGAAGGCGGGGTAATCCCCGTTCTGCACGGTTTTCAGCGGCAGGTCTTTTTCGGACCGATACACGGCTTCGGTGATATAGCCGTTCTGCCACATCTCGCGCAGCACATAATTACGCCGTTCCACCGCGCGGGCATAATCCTTGACCGGGTTCAGGCCGCGCCCCGGTGACTTCGGCAATGCGGCCAGATAGGCGGCTTCCCCCGGTGTCAAGTCTGACAGTATCTTGTTGAAATAAGTCTGTGCTGCGGCGGCAACACCAAAGCTGCGCTGGCCCAGATCAATCTCATTGAGGTAAAGTTCAAGGATTTTTTCCTTGCTCAACGTCTCCTCAATGCGGGTGGCAAGGATGATTTCTTTGATCTTGCGTTCCACCTTACGTTCGCCACCCAGAAGAAAGTTCTTCATCACCTGCTGCGTGATGGTGGACGCCCCGCGCACGTTCTTGCCGCGAGAGCGGATCGCCTCAATCCCCGCT
>NZ_JAKDLJ010000566.1 GCF_030452865.1 Pseudorhodobacter sp. | reverse complement strand
CCGGCTGGCGGATGGAGGCGTTTGGCGAAGATGCCTTGCGCCTGTGCCGTGGCGAAATTGCCCTGTCTGCCAAAGGCAACAACATCAAGATCGTGAGATTGTAGGCCAGTATAGGTGAGGGGTCTATAAACCTCTCCCCTCGCCTGCCGGTCTACCGGCTTATCGTCATTCCACATCCTTAGAAGGTTGCGCGGGCGGGTCGCCAGCGGGGGCCTTGCGTTCCCATTGCGCGGTCATTTTCCGGTTGAGCCATGCGAGTGCGACGAGCGACAAGCCCAATCCCATGAAGGAAAACACCCGGATCAACCCCGACAGGCCGGACATGTCAATCAGGAACACCTTGGCGACGGTCAACGCGACCCCGACCATGGCGACTTTGCGCAACAGATCGGACCTGCGGGTGAAGGCAAGGAACAACAGCGCGACCGAGGCGACCAGCATCGCCAGCGTGTAGCTGTAAAGCTCTGCATCGGTGAAACCCGGCACGGTCAGGTCACGCCCGCGCCACAGACGGCGGATTTCCGAACCGACATAAAGCGCAGAAAAGGCGCTTGCAGCGATGATCAGGGCAATCCGGGGTATTTTGCCGAAATGCCGGATCTTCCATGCGCCGACAGCAAAAACCACCGCCAATGGCAGGAAGGCCAGTGCGAGGCTGTCAAAAATCGGCGGGCCGGCCACCTGTTCATTATACTCGGTCAAGGGATTGGCAGCGAGGAGCAGCCACGCCATAGCGGCTAAAGCCAACAGCGCATATATCCCGGCCAGGACCGTGCGCAGGATGGTCAGCAACCGCCCACCTGCCTGCATACGATAAAGCTGCGTCAACGCCAGCGCGGCCCAAGTTGCCGCCATCGGCCCCATGACCCAGTGCCTCAGGGCATCGGTGGGGGGTGCCGCGCGCATCAGTGTGATTGACAAAAAGACACCGAGGATCGACCAGCAGGCGCTTTCCAGAACCAGCGCGGTTTTCGGGTTTTGCCCCTGCGCCAACCACCACGATGCGGCCAGAAGGCCCATTGATGCGACGAAGGCAAAGGCACATTCGAGATAGGACACTGCGTAGTGGCCAGTGCCATAATCAAAGTGCAACGCCCAGTCGAAACCCGGCCAGATCACCAGACGATAGGTGATGATCGCGACAGCAACCTGAATGAACAGCGTCAAGGGCGGTAGCCGATAGCGCCGGTCCAGAAGCGCCGTACCAAGCACCATCACCGCGAGTGCCACGGTCAGCGCCGATTTGGTCAGGATCAGGAAGAAGGAAAGCGTGATAAGCGTCAACGCGCCCACAGCGAAAAGCCCGGTGCGAAGCGGGCGCGACATCTCCGGACCCGCAGCGGTTCGGCTCGCCAGCAACACCATGAATGCAGCGACGACAATGACCGCCAGCGCCCATGGGTATGCCCCAAGCACCGGGCCGGGGTTCCACATGAATTCAAGGATCAACACTGTGGTCGGGGCGAAACTCGCCGCACACAACGCCCAGAAGATCGGTGCGACGGGTGAGGATTCGCCTTGGATTGCCCAGTTCATCCGCAAGAACATCAGGCCTGACCCTGCGGCACCAATTGCCAGCAACAGCCAGACCGTCATCGGTTGACCGGTAGTGGTTTGGCCCAGCGTGTCTACGGAAACATGGAAAAATGCTGCATATAGCGGGCCATAGCACAACCCCTCCAGCGCAATGGCGACAAGAAAGCCGACACCGGGAATCAGCGCGTG
>NZ_JAKDLJ010000144.1 GCF_030452865.1 Pseudorhodobacter sp. | reverse complement strand
GCGATATTTGCGGCGCGGCGCTGGCGCAGGGCTTCGAGAATGGCTCCGAAAGCGGTGTTGGGGCGGGTCGGATTGGCGGCATCTGCCTGAATATCGGGGTGATCGGGGCTGAAGGTGCCGGTTTTCGGGTCGATGTAATAGCCGCCCTCCGTCACCGTAAGGGAGACGATTTTCGTCGTGGCTTTTGCCATTTGCGCGATCAGCGCAGCATTTCCCGCCTCAATCGGTAGAAAATCAACCATCGCACCGATGACGCGGGCGGCAGCGTGGCCCTGATCAAGTTCGATCACCGACGAAAGCCAGTCCTGTGCGGCCAGCACCTCCCGCATTTTGGCATCACCGGGGCGGACACCTGCACCGACCAGACCAAAATCATGGCCGATCCCAAGCGCAAACAGATCGTCGAGATAGACGGCCTGATGCGCGCGGTGAAAATTGCCGCAGCCGATATGCACGATGCCGGGGCGCAGCGTGCTGCGATCATAGGCAGGGGTAGCGACGCTTTTCGGCAGCGCTGCAAGGCCAGCGGTATTCAGGTTTCCCATCAGCTCATCCAGTTCCCGCCGTCGACGTTATAGGTTTGGGCGACGATATATTCCGCCTCTGCCGAGGCGAGAAAAATCGCCATGCCGGTCAGGTCGGCCGCGGTGCCCATGCGGCCAAAAGGAACCGATGCGCCGACCTGTTTTTTCTTTTCACCGGGGGCAAGCCCTTCGGCAGCGGCGAATTTCGCATCCACCCCGTCCCAATGCGCACCATCGACCACGCCGGGGGCAATGGCGTTGACGTTGATCCCGTGTTTGATCAGATCAAGGCCCGCCGATTGGGTCAGGCTGATGACAGAGGCTTTGGTGGCGCAATAGATGCCAACCAGCGCCTCTCCGCGCCGCCCGGCTTGTGAGGCCATGTTGATGATCTTGCCGCCCCGGCCTTGCGCGATCATCAGTTTTGCGGCGGCTTGCAGGGTGAACAGAGTGCCGGCAACATTGATGGCGAACAACCGGTCGTAGCTGGCGCGGCTGATATCGACGATACCCGCCAGATCGAACAGTGCTGCGTTGTTGATCAGGATATCAAGACCTCCGGCCTTGGCCTGAACTGCTGCCATTGCCGCATCAATGCTTTTCTGATCCGTCACATCAAGATGGACGGCATAGGCTCCAGCACCGATTTCGGCGGCAGCGGCTTTCGCGCCGTCAAGGTCGATGTCAGCGATGGCGACCTGCGCGCCCTCCGCAACAAAGGCGGCGGCGAAGGCCTTGCCGATGCCGCGTGCGGCACCGGTGATCAACGCGGATTTTCCGGCGAGACGTTTCATGCGATGCGCACCCCGTCTGCGCCGAAGCGGTGAAGGTGGTTCGCATCCGGGGTCATCCAGATCGTATCACCATGTCCGACGTTCATTTGACCGCCGACCCGCACGGTCATGCCGCCATGGTCGGAGTTGACGTGCAGAAAGGTGTCAGAGCCGAGGTGTTCTGCCACGGTGACGCGGCCTTGCCATTCGCCGCTGTCCTTGGACACCGCGACGTGTTCCGGTCGAATGCCGATGGTTTCCACGCCTCTCGCTTTGGCGACAGCACCCGTCAGCAGGTTCATTTTCGGGCTGCCGATGAAGCCGGCAACAAAGGTATTGCGTGGGGTGCGATACAGCTCCAGCGGGCTGCCGACCTGTTCAATCCGGCCCGCGTGCAGGACGACGATCTTGTCGGCCATGGTCATCGCCTCCACCTGATCATGGGTGACATAAATCATCGTGGTTTTCAGCGTTTGGTGCAGTTCGGTGATTTCCAGGCGCATGTTGACGCGCAGCGCTGCATCAAGGTTGGACAGCGGCTCATCAAACAGGAACGCCGCAGGCTCGCGCACAATCGCGCGGCCAATCGCAACGCGCTGGCGTTGACCACCCGAAAGCTGACCGGGGCGACGTTCAAGGTAATCGCCAAGGTTCAAAACCTTGGCGGCCCCTTCGACCTTGGCGTCAATCGCGGCTTTCTCCATTCCGGCCATTTTCAGCGGAAAGGCGATGTTCTTGCGCACCGACATATGCGGGTAAAGCGCATAGGATTGGAACACCATCGCCAAACCACGCTTGGCGGGGCCAAGGTCGGTGGCGTCCTTGCCGTCAATCTTGATCGTGCCCGAGGAAATATCCTCCAACCCCGCGATCAGGCGCAGCAGGGTGGATTTGCCGCAGCCGGACGGGCCGACAAAGACCACAAACTCGCCTTCGCCAATCACCAGATCCAGCGGCGGGATCACTTGGGTTTCGCCAAAGCTCTTGGTCACTTTTTGCAGTTCAATCTGTCCCATTTTCGTTTCCTATTTCACTGCGCCGAAGGTCAGGCCGCGTACCAGTTGCTTTTGGCTGAACCAGCCCATGATCAGGATCGGCGCAATCGCCATGGTGGAGGCTGCCGAGAGTTTGGCGTAAAAAAGCCCTTCAGGGCTCGAGTAGCTGGCGATGAACGCCGTCAGGGGTGCTGCTTTCGCCGCGGTCAGGTTCAAGGTCCAGAACGCCTCATTCCATGCCAGAATGATGTTCAAAAGCATGGTGGAGGCGATACCCGGCACCGCCATCGGCGTTAGCACATAGATGATTTCAGAGCGCAGGTTCGCGCCGTCCATCCGGGCCGCTTCCAGAATTTCGCCGGGGATTTCCTTGAAATAGGTGTAGAGCATCCAGACCACGATCGGCAGGTTTATCAGCGTCAGGATGATCACCAACCCGCTGACGGTATCCAGCAATCCCAAATCGCGGAACATCAGATACATCGGCACCAAAACGCCAACGGCGGGCATCATCTTGGTTGACAGCATCCACATCAGGACATCCTTGGTCCATCTGCCTGGAATGAAGGCCATGGACCACGCTGCCGGAATTGCGATGATCAGGGCAAGCACGGTGGAGCCGACCGACATCACCACCGAATTCCAGAAGTGCCGGAAGTAGTCCGAGCGTTCCTGAACCGTCACATAATTCTCAAACGTCCAGTCAAAGAACAGGAACTTCGGCGGGCTGGCGATGGCGTCGGCTTCGGTCTTGAAGGAGGTGAGGATGGTCCAGAGGATCGGGAAGAATATCGCAAGCCCGATCCCCCAGGCGATGACCGTGACAATGGCCTTGCGGCGGGTGCTGACAGCGCGGGCCATGTTATGTCTCCAGGTTCTTGCCGATCATCCGCATCAGGAAGATCGCAACGATATTGGCCAGAATGACCGCGATGATGCCGCCTGCTGAGCCGCCGCCAACATCGAATTGCAACAGCGATTGCATATAGACGAGGTAGGTCAGGTTCGTGGTCGCAGTGCCGGGGCCGCCATTGGTGGTGACAAGGATTTCGGCAAAGGTGGACAGCAGGAAAATGGTCTGGATCAGGATCACCACTGTCACGGCGCGCGTCAGATGCGGCACCATGATATAGATGAAACGGTTGCCCCAGCTTGCGCCATCCATCTCGGCGGCTTCCAACTGTTCGCTGTCCAGCGATTGCATCGCGGTCAGCAGGATCAGGGTGGCAAAAGGCAGCCATTGCCACGCGACAATGATGATGATGGAAAACATCGGCGCCTGCGATAGAAAGTCAAAAGGTTGCAGTCCGACGGCCTTCGCGGCATAGGCAAAAAGCCCATTGACCGGGTTGAAGAACATATTTTTCCACACCAGCGCCGAAACCGTGGGCATCACGAAAAATGGCGCAATCACCAGAACCCGCACAATTCCCTGGCCCCAAAGGGGTTGGTCCAGCAGCAGGGCAAGGGCGATGCCGCCACCCACCGTGATGATCAGCACGCCCAGCACCAGAACCAGCGTGTTCTTGATCGAGGTGAAAAAGGCGGGATCAGTCAGGAAATACTTGTAATTGTCGAACCCGGCAAAGGCTTCGGTTCCCGGCATCAAAAGATTGTAGCGCAGGAACGAGAAGTAGATCGTCATCCCCAGCGGGACGATCATCCACAGCAGCAACAAAACAACTGCCGGTGAAATCATCAGTCGCGCCGCAGCGCGAGAGGCTTGCGTTGCCATTGGAAAGTTCCCTTGGTGATGACGGAGAAAAATTGTGGGGCCAACGCAATGGCCAGCCCCACAAGGCGACAGAAGGCTTACTTGATGTAGCCAGCCTTGGTCATCTCCCGCGTGGTCAGGTCTTGCGCGTTCTTCAGCGCATCCTCCAGCGAGGTGGTGCCAGCAAGGGCTGCCGAGAATTGCTGCCCAACGGCCGTGCCGATCCCTTGGAATTCCGGGATGGCGACAAACTGCACACCAACATAAGGCACCGGATCAACGGTCGGGTGCTGCGGGTCAGCGGAGTTGATGCTGTCCAGCGTCATCTTGGCAAACGGCACCTTCTGGTATTCCGGGTTCGCATAAAGCGAAGCACGGGTTCCCGGAGGCACGTTGGCCCAACCTTCTTTCGATGCGACCAGCGCCAGATATTCCTTGGAGGTTGCCCATTCCACGAATTTCTTGGCGGCGTCCACCTTTTGGGAACCTGCCGGGATGCCCAGGGACCAGGCCCAAAGCCAGTTGCCGCGCTTGCCAAGACCTTTATCGGGGGCAAGCGCGAAACCAACCTTGTCAGCCACGGTGGAATCCTTGCCGGTCACGAAAGAGGCCGCAACTGTCGCGTCGATCCACATGCCGCATTTGCCGGTCTGGAACAGCGCAAGGTTCTCGTTGAACCCGTTGTTCGAGGCACCCGGAGGGCCGTAGTTGTTCATCAGGTCGAGGTAGTCGGTCAAGGTGGCTTTCCACGCCTCGCTGTCGAACTGCGGCTTCCAGTCCATGTCGAACCACTTGGCACCGTAGGAATTGGACATGGCGGTCAGGAAGGCCATGTTCTCGCCCCAACCGGCCTTGCCCCGCAGACAGATGCCATAGATTTCGCCTGCCTTGTCGGTCATCGCGGCGGCAGCGGCCTTGATGTCATCCCAAGTTGGCGCATCTGGCATCGTCAACCCGGCTTTTTCCATCAGGTCTTTGCGATACATCACCATCGAGGATTCACCGTAGAACGGCGAGGCGTAAAGCTCCCCATCAACAGTCAGCCCGCCGCGGATCGCCGGCAGCAGGTCATCCACGTCATAGCTGGCCGGAAGGTCATTCAGGCTGACGAGCCAGCCTTGCTTGCCCCAGATCGGAACCTCATAGGTGCCGATGGTCAACACGTCGAACTGACCGCCCTTGGTGGCGATGTCGGTGGTAACCTTCTGGCGCAGGGTGTTTTCTTCCAATGTCACCCATTCGACCTTGATGTCGGGGTTCTTGGTGTTGAAATCATCCATCAGCCCCTGCATCCGGATCATGTCGCCGTTGTTCACAGTGGCAACGGTGATCGTGGTTTCGGCAAAAGCTGCGGTCGAAAATGCGCCGATGGCGCACGCGCCCATCAAGGCGCGAACTGTCTTGGTCATTGAATTCCTCCCTCGGTGTTTGAGCATATGCCCAGAACATGAATAATTATTCACTCAAGATCACACCTGCGTCAACAGAATTTTTCAACCTCGAAAACGGTAATGATTTCAGATCAAAAGCGCTTGGGCGGTGGCCTCATCGGTGACAAGCCCGTTGATGATATGGCCTTCCAGTGCCGCTTTTAACGCCCGAACCTTGCGCAGACCGGCGGCAATTCCGATCACCGGGGCAGGGCGATTCGGCTCCAGCCGGGCGCTGCCAAGACGGTCGGACAGACAGGTTTCAATGTATTTACCCTGCGCGTCAAACACCCAACCGGCAATCTCACCCGTCGCGCCAAGTGCCTGCATTTCGGCCAAGTCGGGGGCGCTGACAAAGCCATCGAGCAGCAGCGGCGCGTCATCGCCCATCTGCCCGACACCTACAAAGGTCACATCGGCGGCCTTTGCCAGATCAAATACAATCTGAGCCGGACGCAGACGCTGGAACATGGCGCGTTCGGCGGCGGTGTCAGAGATCACCGGCACGGGCATCGGGAAGTGCGGCGCACGAACCCGGTCTGAAATCCGGATGATGACATCGTAAAAACTGGCAGAGCCATCGGGGGCGATATTGCCGATCAGCGATACGATGCGGTGCTGTTCGGCAGTGATAGGCAGCATTTCATCGGCACAGGCGCGCAAGGCGCGCCCGGTGCCCAGGGCCATGATCAGGGGCTCGGTCCGGCGCAGATATTTCTCCATCAGGCCCGCGCCGACACCGGCGATGGCGCGGGTAGGGTCTCCGCCATCGCCCAAACTGGGCGCGACGCGCACCTCGCACAGACCAAAGCGGCGGGTAAGTTCCGCTTCCAATACCAGACAGGCCGCGATCTTGTGTTCCAGTCGCACATGCACCAGGCCGTCAGTCATCGCGCGGCTGACAAGGCGCTGCGCCCGCTGCCGCGAGACGCCGAGTTCCGTCGCAATCTGGTCTTGGGTCTTGCCGCCGACGTAATACATCCAACCGGCGCGCGCGGCCTCATCCTGAAGGCTGGCTTCGGGGTCGCTGCGGCTCATGCTGTGCTGTCCTTTTCGCGGGCGATGAAATCGGCGACACGTTGCGGGAAATCCGAGAAAGATGCAAACCGCAGATCGGGGCGGGCATCTTCGGGTTCGTCCGGCAGATCATCTTGCAGATGGCTGCCGCCGGTAAAACGCCAAACCGGCATCCCTGCGGCGCGTGCGGCTTTGATGCCGTTCAAACTGTCCTCGACGATCAGGCAGCGCGCGGGGGCAACGCCCATTTTGTGGGCGGCATACAAGAACAGGTCGGGCGCAGGTTTGCCATTTGTCACCTCGCTCGCCGTGAAAAGCCGATCGCCGACCAGATGCTGCAAACCTGTGATCTTCAGCGATTGCGCCACCCGCACGGGGCTGGAGGAGGTCGCAACACACCATGGCCACGCCAGATCGCGAAGCAGCGTTTCGACGTGGGGAATTGCCTTCAACTCCCGCTCAAAAATCGCAAGCAGGCGTCGGCGGTAGGTTTCTTCAAATTCGGGGCTGAGTTTCACGCCGAAATCCTGTCGGATCGTTGCCATCACCGTGGGATAACTGCGCCCCAGAAAATACCGCGCGACATAGGCCAGATCAATTTGAACGCCAAGCAATGCCAGTTCCGCAACCAGCATCCGGGCGGATATGATCTCACTGTCGATCAGCACACCGTCGCAGTCAAAGATGACCAGATCAATCATTCAGGCCCCCGTTTCGTGGCACATGAATTGCACGGTGCTGAAACAGAAGAAAGGGGGCGCGGTTCAGAACGAGGGCGGGGTGCAGGCTGAAATCAACTCACAAACCTCGGTGCCGGGGTTGCGGAAACGGTGCGGGATGCGGCTGTCAAAGCGATAGGCGCAGCCGGGTCCAAGCTCCCTCGTTTCGTCACCAACGGTGATCTCGATCCGGCCGGAAATCACAATTCCCGCTTCTTCCGATTCGTGGCTGTATTTTTCAACACCCGTGTCGGCATTGGGTGCATAACGTTCGTGAAGCATCTGGATAGCGTGCCCCGCACTGTTGCCGACCTGCCGCAAGGAAATGCCGGAACCGGCGCCGATATCGTGAAACAGCGCGACCGGGCCAAGTTCCGTCAACTCCGCGGGGGAAAAGAAAATCGGCTGCGCTTCATCGAATTCCAGCGCGAAAAACTCTGCCATGCTCAAGGGAATCGCGTCCAGCACACGTTTCAATGTGGCGACAGAAGGGGAGGAATGATTCTGTTCTATTTGCGAAATCAAACCATTTGTCACGCCCGATTTGCGCGCCAAAGCCCGTTGCGACAGTTTTCGTGAGGTGCGCAAATAGCGAAGCCGCTCCCCGACATTGATATCCCGCTTGGTCGAAATTTCAGGCAATTCTCAGGCTCCCTCGCAACTATTCTAAGCATTTTACCCAAGAAATCCAGTGTTTGTATGTTTTTTGTAAACACGGTTGATTATTATATTAAACGCCCCTAAGGTTGCTTCTGTTCGTTGAACGTCACTTGCCAAGGGTAAGGAAAGACTTGCGAAACCGCTCAGGTGTCGATCAATATGGACACGGAGCGACGAGGTGAATTGGAATTCGGGCTTGCGCTTCGGCTGCAAGTTTCAACCGTCCA
>NZ_JAKDLJ010000565.1 GCF_030452865.1 Pseudorhodobacter sp. | reverse complement strand
AGGGCAAATGGGCCAATACACTGCGGCTGTGGGGGGCAAAGCCGACAACGCTCTTTGATCTGGAGCGGTTCAATCGCGGTGACTACGCCGCTGCGGCAGAGCCGGAGGCGCTGGCCCGCACATTGTCGCGCGTGCTTTACCCCGATGACACCACCTATCAGGGCAAGGAACTGCGCCTGAAACAGGAGTTTTTCCTGACCTCCGCAGCACTACAAGACATCCTGCGCCGCCATATCGCCGCCGGTCTGGACATCCGCGCCTTGCCGAAACACGTTGCGATCCAGATGAATGATACCCATCCCGCCATCGCCGGGCCGGAACTGATCCGCCTGATGATGGACGAACACGGGCTGGCGTTTGATGATGCGATGGAGACGGCCCGCGCCTGCCTTGGCTACACAAATCATACGCTGTTGCCCGAGGCGTTGGAGCGGTGGTCCACCTTCACCTTCGGCACCGTGCTGCCGCGCCATATGCGAATTGTCGAACGCATCGACGAGGCGCATCGCCGTGCGCATCCGGGCCGGCCTGACCATATCGGCATCGTCAAGAACAATGAGGTGAAGATGGGTGAATTGGCCTTCATAAACGCGCATCGGGTCAAAGGCGTCTCGGCGCTGCATTCGGATCTGGTCAGCCAGAACCTGTTTCCGGAACTCGCGGCGCTGCATCCGGGGCGGATCATCAATGAAACCAATGGCGTAACGCCGCGCCGTTGGCTGCGCATGGCAAACCGGCCCTTGGCGGGGTTGATCACCGAGACGATTGGTGAGGGGTGGGAGGATGATCTCGACCGTCTGAAACGGCTGGAGCCGCATGTCGAAGACGCTGGTTTCCGCAGGGCGTTTGATGCGGCCAAACGGCAGAACAAAGCTGCGCTGGCAGATTGGCTGGCGGCGGATTGCGCTGTGACGGTGAACCCGGACGCGCTGTTTGACGTGCAGATCAAGCGTATCCACGAATACAAACGCCAGCTTTTGAACGTGCTTGAAACCATCGCCCGCTTTCAGGCGATAAAGCGTAACCCGAACGGGCCATGGGTGCCGCGCGTGAAAATCTTTGGCGGCAAGGCTGCTCCGGGCTATGCTGTGGCAAAGGAAATTATACACCTTATCAATGATGTCGCATCCATTGTTAATGTTGACCCACAAGTGGGCGATTTGCTGAAAGTGGTTTATCCGGCAAATTACAACGTCTCCATGGCCGAACGTCTGATCCCGGCGTCGGACCTGTCAGAACAGATTTCCACCGCCGGGATGGAAGCCTCTGGCACCGGAAATATGAAGTTCATGATGAACGGCGCACCGACCATCGGCACGCTTGACGGCGCGAATGTGGAGATTTTGCGGGAGGTCGGGGCGGATAATTTCTTTCTCTTTGGCCTGACCGCTGCCGAAGTCGAAAAACGTCGCGAAAACCCGGAGCAGTCGCGCGATGCGATCAACCAAAGCCAGACCTTGCAGAACGTGCTGCAAGCCCTTGCGGAAGGTCAGTTTTCACCCGGTCAACCCGACCGCTATGTCGGCCTGGTGGATCGGGTCTGGCATCACGACTATTTCCTCGTCGCCGCTGATTTCGACGCCTATCTCAGCGCACAGGCGCAGGTCGATCTGGCCTATGCTGACCGGGACCGCTGGCTGCGCATGGCGGCATTGAATACCGCCCGCTCCGGTTTCTTTTCCTCTGACCGCACAATCCGTGGTTATATGGCGGATATCTGGTCGATTGAACCG
>NZ_JAKDLJ010000143.1 GCF_030452865.1 Pseudorhodobacter sp. | reverse complement strand
CCTTTCTGCGCAAGCTGAACGTGGCCGCACAACAGTTGACGGCCAACCTGTCGGGTTCTCTGGCAAGCGATGGCAGCGACCTGAAAGGCAAGCTGCGCTTTGGTGACTTGTCCGCTTTGGGCGCGAAATATGGCGGCAGCCTTACAGCGGATGCCAGCTTCAGCGGCACGCCAAGCCAAGGCCGCATTACGCTGGACGGTATCGGGACGGATCTGAAAATCGGGCAACAGCAGGTGGATGCCGTGATTGGCGGCCAAAGTACGCTTTCCGTGGCAGTGAGTTTGCGCGACAAACGCCTTGAGATCGAAAAGGCGGTGATCAGCAATCCTCAGATCAACGCCGATGCGGTTGGCTTTTATGACCCCGTTGGCAGCGATATCACCGCGAATATTGCGTTACCGAACATTGCGCCCTTGGGGCCGGGGTATGCGGGAAGTTTGCGCGCGAAGGCTCATGCCGCCGGAACCCTTACCGCCGGACGGGTAACTGTTTCGGGGGTGGCGAGCAATCTTGCGGTCGGCAACACTTCTGCCAACCGGGTACTGGCGGGCGAAAGCACATTGGAGGCGGCGGCGAATTTCCGTGACGGCAAGTTGGAGATTGAAAAAGCCACAATTGAAAACCCGCAACTTCGCGCGAGCGCAACCGGCACCGTCACCGAAAACCAGCGTCGGGTTCAGTTGGAGGCACGGCTGGCGAATATTGCACTTCTGGTTCCGGATTTTTCTGGCCCCGTAACGGTTTCGGGCAGTGCTGTGGAAAGCAGCGACGGTCTGGCACTTGACCTGAAAGGGACCGGTCCCGGTGGCATTGATGCGACCGTCTCTGGCCGGATCGCACCTGGTTTCAGGTCTGCCGACCTTGATATCAAAGGGTCGGCGCAGGCCGCACTTGCAGACGTGTTTCTGGGGCAACGCGCGATTTCGGGCCAAACGCAGTTTGATCTGCGGCTGAACGGGCCACTTGCGCTGTCCTCGCTTTCCGGGACGGCCAAGCTAAGCAACGGGCGTTTTTCCGCGCCAAGGCTGCCATTCGGGCTGCAAGGCATTGCGGCGACGGCCACTCTTGGCGGCAGTGCAGCGCGGATCAACGTGCAGGCAGCGCCCACCACGGGGGGGGAGTTGACGGTTGCGGGCAGCATCGGGCTAACCTCACCCAATCAGGCCGATCTGCGGGTGGACTTGCGGGGCGTTACCGTCAAAGACCCCGATCTGTATGAGGTCACGTTGAATGCCGGGTTGACCGTGCAAGGCCCGTTGACGGGGGGCGCACAGATCGGTGGTGAGGTGCGGGTCAGTCAGGCGGAACTGCGCGTTCCGACCACCGGGTTCAGCGCCGTCGGCTCACTTCCCGGCCTGAAACACCGGAATGAGAGCGCCCCCGTGCGCAATACGCGGGCCAAGGCCGGACTGCTTGACAGCGGCAACGCATCGGGGCGGGCAAACCCGGCGCGGCCTTTCGGGCTGGACATTGCGATCAATGCACCGTCACGGGTTTTCCTGCGCGGTCGCGGGATTGATGCGGAATTGGGTGGCAGCGTGACCCTTCGGGGAACCACCGATACTGTCATTCCAAGCGGATCGTTCGAATTGATCCGGGGCCGCATCGACATTCTGGGCAAGCGCCTTGTGCTGACAACCGCCACGCTTTCGCTGCAAGGTGACTTGATCCCGACGATCAATATCGTTGCGACCAATCAAGGCGATGGCGTGACCACCTCGGTGATCGTTGAAGGACGGGCGGATGACCCGAAGATCAGCTTCACCTCCTCCCCCGATCTGCCGCAGGAGGAGGTGTTGGCGCATCTGTTGTTCGACCGTGGGCTAGACAGAATATCCGCGTTTCAGGCCGCACAGCTTGCCTCTGCGGTGGCAACGCTGGCCGGAAAAGGCGGCGAAGGAATCGTCAGCAAATTGCGCAAAGGCTTCGGGTTGGATGACCTGGACATTGGAACCGATGCGGCCGGAAATGTCTCGGTCAAGGCAGGGAAGTACATCTCCAAACGGGTCTACACTGAGGTAGAGGTGGATCAGGCCGGGCGTAGCAAGATCAACCTCAACCTCGACCTGAAAAAGAATGTGACGGTGCGCGGGTCAGTAGGTGCCGATGGCGAGGCGGGTATCGGCGTCTTCGTTGAGAAGGATTACTGACGCCGTTTCAATGTCTGCACATCGATTTCAGGCGCGTTGTTTGGTTTCGGTTGTGGCTTTCCCTGCAACTCGGCGTCGACTGCCGCGCCCAGCAGAATTGCGTAGGCCGAGAGGTAAAACCACATCAACAACGCGACAACGGCACCGATGGAGCCGTAAATCTGATTGTAATTGGCAAAATTGCCCAGATAAATCACCAACCCGCGCGACACTGCCGCCCAAAGCACCACGGCCAGAAACAGACCCGGAGTCAGCAAGCGCGGGCGAACTTTTTGTTTTTTGCGGTTCGGCCCAAGCCGATAGGCCAAAGCGATGCTGAACAGCACGAGCAACATGCCAACGCCAAAGTTCGCCGCGCGCAGCAAATCCGCGGCTTCCTGCCCCAATGGAAGAAATTGAATGACCAAAGGTGCTACGACCGCAAGCGTCATCGCGGCGATAACGAGACCGAGCAGCGTCAACGTCAACAGGAACGCCCGTAACAAATGGCGGATGCCGCTGCGGGCGGGCAGGCCATAGACAGTATTCAGTCCGGAAATCAACGCGCCGACGCCGGCCCGCGCCGACCAAAGGGCAAATAACGCAGACAGGGCCGTCGTGAAGCCAAGCTCCCGGCTTGTTGTTGCTAGAATCCGCTGCACTTGCCCGTAAAGCAGATCATAGGCCTGCCCCGGCAGGTAATTCTCCACCAGATCCAACTGGGTCTGTACTGCCCCAGGGTCAGCGGCAAAGCCCCAGATCGCGATGACGGCGGCTAACGCCGGGAAAATCGCAAGAAAGCCAAAGAACGCGATTCCAGCCGCTGTCAATCCGATTTCCGTGTTGGAGATACGGGTCCAGAGCCGAAGCAAAAGGTCAATTATATGCGTCATTTGGGCCGGTTTGTTGTGCTCTACCGATGTTGTAGCGCTGCATCAGAGCATTTCGACTTCCGCTCACACGATCCTGCGCCATGGTTCACGATCAAACCAATTGCGATTTTGCAAAAGTCGTGTTTCAGGTTCGGGTTGAAACACCGTGAGGTCGCGCGGGGTACTGCCGATGAAATTCTAGGCGACGCACAACGCAAAAGGCCCGCAAAAAGCGGGCCTGCTGTGCGGTTCAGTGGGCTGACCGCAATAAATATCAGTGGCTGCCAGAGTTCGACAGAGCGGCTGCTGCTGCGACAACGACAATCGCTGCAGCGATTGCTGCGCCGGTGCTGCCACCAAGGCTGCCAGCCGATGAACTGGGGTTTGCAACAACAACGATGGGTTGCTGGTCATCCACCACGGCAATGGGGCCGCCTGCGAAAGCGAGCGAGGACGATGCGAGCAGTGCCGAAGCTGCGATTACGGAAGCGATCTTTTTCATTGCGTATTCTCCATAGTGTAATTCGAAAAACTCTCGACCAGATTTAACATGGTGGCGTGGTTCGCGAAACCCCAAAAAAGGTAAAATCACTTCAACAGATGCTGAATCACCACAAATCCCACCCCGGTACTGACCCATTGCCGCGATTGGCGCAACCTTCCGCCGAAATCGAACCAATAATCGTTTGCGAACCGGATGGAACTGCCTGTGCAGGATTCCCGAAAATGCCGCGTTTGGTAGCTGCGTTCAAAGAAAATCGTTGTCTCCGGCCCCATAGCCGCCACAGTGCAGTCGAAACGCTGAATGAGCGGTTGGTCATCGCCGGTCAACGTCGTATGAATCCGTTGAAAACCGGTGCCATCACGGGACAGCTGTTGAGGCGTCGGAACAGATGCCGACATCAGATCGTCGGTCAGCCCGCGCGTTCCGACCAGAACCCGGTCGCGTAGCGCAAGCGTCCGGTTATCCACCGAGGACCAGGTTTCAACACCGTTATTGCTGGCAATCTTGGCAATCACGCCTTGCGCGCCATCACTTTCGAGGGTCACAACGTCAACCGGCGTTACAATACTGTCGAGATCGGTACGGGTCAGGCGGGCGGGCGATGCTTTGGATTTGCCCTTCAGCGGGCTGAGAAGCGCAGAGCTGATGCTTTTGGCGGCATTTAAGGATTGCAGCGCATCCTTGTTGGAGCCGCAGGCCGCAACCGCAAGCGCGGTAAAGCCGAACAGAAGTGCGGTTGAAAACCGATAGCGGGGCGTCATTTCCAGAACCTTCCGAATTGGGTGTCGAGTTCCGGTGCGTGATACCCCCTGACCGAATCATAAAGCCTGCCGTCGACTTCCAACCTTGCGCCGCCATCCCGGCCAAACGGGCGCAGCGTGGTGGTAAAAGTCTTGCGTGACGGGCTGCCGATACCCCAGTTGAGCGGAATCACGATCTTGATGCCTTTGTCAAAAGAGCCGCTGCCGAAATCCTTGGAGGACACATTGGTCTTGGTGGCAAAGGCACCTATGCGCCATCCGTTGGCAAATTCCCGATCCAGCGAGAACGTTGCCCCCACATCGCCCGCAAGATACTTGCCAACGTCCAGTTGCGCGTGAAAGCCGTCTGAAATCTTGTAATAGGCCGAAACATGCCCGGTCAGCACGCTGTAGCTGCTCGCCCCCGCTTTCGGGCCACTATCGGTTTCATACATCGCTTGCGGCAAGGAAAATCCGAAGCGTTGGTCGGGGGAGCGTTGTTTGACATAATCCAACTCCGCGCCCAATGCCCAGCGACTTCCTGTCGGTTTCCACAGCACTTCGGTTGAGATACCGCCGAACATCCGTTCGAGATATCCAAGCGAGACGCGGGTATAAACATCGGGTGCAAGTTTGCTGTGCCAATGCAACGCCAGTTTTTCAATCGCGAGATCGCCTTCGCGGTCATAGTAGAAAACGGCGGAGCGGACAGGCTGCAAACGCCCGCGGTCGGGCAGCGGTGGCCGATCTTTCAGATTGCCAATGACCCGCTGCGTGACTTCGCCCTCCAATGCCAGGCCTGGCGCAATCTGATACCGCGCGGTCGCGCGGATCCCGAGGTCACCCTTGAAGGGCGACTTCTGGTCAAAGAAGCGAAGCCGCACGTTGGGGCCGATAGACCAGGTGAAATCCGGGTAAAGACCGGGCGCGCGTGTCTGATCGGCGGCAGAAAGCGGCGCGCCAGTGATAGTGGTCCGCGCGCGCATCTGCGCAATAGCATCCGGGGAAAATTCCAACGCCTCCAGATCGCTGCGCTGCACACTGACGCGGGATGCAGGAACGCCATTCGCCAGCGGCACCACTTCGAAGGTTTCTACTGATGCGGGCATCAACTCGGTCAGCGCGCGCGCGGTGCGTCCGATGGCTTCGGCGTTGTTCAGATAGCGGGTGTTGCGGATGCGCACCTGCACCGTATTGGCGGAAAAGCCCAAAGATTCGACGATGATGCCATCGTCTTTCAGGCGTTTGCCCAGATTTTCGCGCAGGATATTGCCGACATCGGCCTGCTCGGTCCATTCGGTGGTGTATTCATCGGGCGCGGACGCGCGGTTGGGACGTGGCTTGATCGGATAGGGTGCGCGCTCAGACAGGCCGCTGGGCCTCTGTTTCGGGTTGATGAAAATTTGGCCTGCAATGCCGACGGTGCTGCCATACATGTAGTAGGCGCCGACGCGGTAGCTGTCGCTTGGCTGATACTCCACCCCGAAGTTGAACGGGCTTTTGTGTTTGAACGTGCTGCGCTTTCCCGCTTCCTCGGTGTAATTGTCCGACGAATACTCACCTTTGAACGTCCAGTTATTGTTGATCTTCCACTCCACCCCGGCGAAGGGGGCGGCATCACCACGAAACCACTGTTTGACGTTGAAATTGCCACCCTGTCCGATCACAATGGGCGGGCGGGTGCCGAACGGCGCGCCGATGCTGCCGTGGCTGGCAAGTCGGCCCCAGCCAAGCCCGGCGGTGACTTTGACATTCGGTGTCAGGTTCTTGGTTGCCGCGACATATTCGCCTGACAGAACGCCCGTGCCCGCGAAATCCTGCAAACCGATGGTGATCGCCGGCAAATAGCGGCTTTCGTTCAGCACCTTGAAGCGAAGATCAAAACTGCGGTCGTAGTAGGTATCAAACTGATCAATGCCGGTGGTGCAGTTCGGCTGGCACAGCGCGGTTTTGTTCCAGTTGCGGATGCCAAGAAAGCGGAAGCTGGCAGAGATTCTGGGCGTGATCTGGAATGACAGCGTACTGCGGCTGATCGCGCCAAAATGGCTGGAGGTTGCGGTCAGGTATCCATCCGGTTGCGCTTCACCAGACGGCATGTCGATCAACCCGGTGACGCCATAAAGGTTTAGCGACGGCTTGGTTTCGGCGAGGCCAAATGGTGCCGCCAAAAACATACCGGCAATGATCGCGGCACCCCCGACAATGGGCCGCCGCGCCGCGCGCGTGCCGCTTCGCTTTGCTGATTTTTGCTGCATCTGCGCCTCATTCATTTTGCGTCACATTATGATGAAGGAATGATCATTCACAATGATGCAAGCGACTTTCGGCATTTTTCAAGCGCAACTATTGCGCCGCTGCCACCTGTTGCGGCGGACAGTAGCCCTCGACATAGGTATTTATCACCGCATGGGCATCTAGGGTGGAGCCGTTTGCGATTGCGGTGCGCAAGGCGCGCAGCGCAGTTGCCATTTCGAACTCTGTCAGGCTTGCTTCTAGCGCGCGCAGAATTTTTGGATGGGGCGTTGTGAGCATGCCCTCACCGATCAGCAATTCCTCATGCAGCTTTTCGCCGGGGCGCAGACCGGTCACCGCGATTTCAATCTCTCCATCCGGGTGTTCGGCGTCGCGAACGGTCAATCCAGCAACCTCCACCATTTGCCGCGCGAGATCGCGGATGCGGACCGGCTCCCCCATGTCCAGCACGAAGACATCGCCGCCCTTTTCCGCGTCAGAATAGGAACCTGCCAGCAGCACCAAAGCCGCCGCTTCGTGCAATGTCATGAAATAGCGGGTTACGTCATCATGCGTCAGAGTGACCGGGCCGCCTTTGGCGATCTGTTCCTTGAAAAGCGGAATCACGGAGCCGGAAGACCCGAGGACATTGCCAAAGCGGACTATCGAAAACACCGTACCCGTCGAGCGTTTGGCGAGATCTTGCACCACCAGTTCCGCGAGGCGCTTTGACGCGCCCATCACGTTTGTTGGGCGCACTGCCTTGTCTGTTGAAACCAGAACGAACTTTCGAACGCCGTGTTCATCTGCCGCATCGCCAAGGATGCGCGTGCCAAGGACATTATTGGCCAGCCCTGGAATCGGGTTCGCCTCCACCATTGGCACATGTTTATAGGCTGCGGCATGAAAGACAATTTCGATATCATGATCTGCCATGACCATCCGCGCCATGCGACTGTCGGTAACGGAACCAAGCACCGCGACGATGCGGGTGTCGGTGCATTTGGCAAGTTCGCTGAGTTTGCGCTCGATGGTGTAAAGGGCAATCTCGCTCATCTCGAACAGCACGATGCAGGCCGGGCGGCTGTGCAAAAGCTGGTGGCAGAGCGCGGAGCCGACCGATCCCCCGGCACCTGACACCAGAACATTGCGTCCGCGATAGGCGTCGCCGCCCAAGGGAATTCGGTTCTCGAACCGCGAGCGGCCAAGGAATGTGTCGGGTTCCACCGGTGCCAATGCATCGACAAGCTGTTCCACCCCGACAATTTGCGCGAAGGAAGGCACCGACATCACGGTCAGACCCATCATCTGCAACTTGCGCGCAATCTGCGCCAACTTGGCCTTGGGAATCGATGGCATCGCCAACAGGATGCGATCTACATCCAGCCGCGTGGTCAGTTCGACGATCTTTTCCGAACTGTAGATGTGCAACCCGCCCGCAGACATGGACTGCAAGGCCGGATTGTCGTCAACATATCCAACGGGTTGGATGCTGTGGTGGGACCGCAATGCTGCCTGCAACTGCATGCCGGTGCGGCCAGCACCATAAATCAAAACCCGGCGACGTTCTTGCCCGGCCCGCAGCACCCAAAGAAATGTATGCAACATCGCGACGCGCGC
>NZ_JAKDLJ010000142.1 GCF_030452865.1 Pseudorhodobacter sp. | reverse complement strand
CAAATTGCTTTTGCGTTCCACTTTACGTGTGTGGGGGCGGCACCGCCCCCGCCCGGCTGCATGGCGTCCAACTGCGGGAGGACTGAATGTCGTGCGCGCCTGCCGCCCCGGGTCTATTTCACGCGGGCGCTCCGGTCGGCGACGGTGTTCAGCTTGTTCCGGTCCATACCGGGCGATTTCGCCGAACGGATGCGACATGATGCAAACTTTCCGACGACCTGCTATGCTGTGCCGGTTCATTCCGTCGAAGGTTCATTATACAGATGACTATCTGTCTTTCCCTTTGTCTCTTTCTGCTGGCGGGTCTTGCATCGGCGCAAACCCGGCCCGCGATCATCGACACCTCGGTCGATACCCGTCCCTATTTGCGGTCGCTGTCCGGCTCTGGAGTGCAGGTGGTTGCACGGTATCTCGCGCGCTGCAAGCAACCCATCGCAGGGCTGGAAAGCAAACGGCTGATTGATCAAGGCCCGCGCAGCGATCCGCAAAGCGAGGTGTCGCAATTGCTGGCCAACCGCTTCGCGATCCTTTCGGTGTATCAGTTCTATAACGGCTCGACGGCGAAGCTTTTCGGCAAGGTTGGTGATGCCTCTTTGCCGGATACCAATTGCAACGCAGCCCCGCCGGGTGGGCGCAGCGCGGATGCTGAGGCGGCTTTGGATGCCGCCGCCGCGATTTCCCAGGCCCGCACCTTGGGTCAACCGCAGGGGTCGGCAATCTATTTCGGGATGGATTTCGAGTATGATCCAACGTCCGACGGCGGCGAAATCGAACGCCGCATCATCGCCTATTTCACCGAAATCAACCGCCAGCTTCGCGCCGCAGGCTACCGCGTCGGGGCGTATGGCAACGGCTACGTCCTCAATATGTTGCTGGGCCGAAAACTGGCGGAGTTCGCATGGATTTCGGCCTCCGCCTCCTTTCATGAGACGAGCAAGTTCTATTCCTCCGGCAAATGGACGCTGTTTCAGCATGAGGTGGATACCGAATGGTTCGGGGAGCCTGCGGGCAATGGGTGCAGTCGGGGTTTGATCCTCGATGCCGATGTCCAGAATCCGCTTGGCGCTGACAGCTATGCCGGGTTCTGGAATGCGCAGGGCAAATTCAGCATCAATCCGGTTTTCAATGAGGTGATCGCAAATGATCGCCGCTTTGTCTGCAATGGCAATGCTGTTGTTCTGCGCTCGGAAACCTCAAAATCAACCGATGTGACCGATGCGCGGGCTTGCAAAACCGGCAAGGCAGTGGTGATCCCCCCTGTTGCAGGCTATTCTTATGCGGTCGCCATCGGCGAACAGGCCGGAAAAATGGTCGCCGTCGATGTCGACGATGACGGCAGCTTTGACGGCTGGACCGAGATTGCTAACCTGACGGAGGATTTTCGCAGCAAGCCGGAATGGATCGGTGCGACCGCGAAACGCAAGGCCGCGAAATGCAATTGACACGCGGCGTCACATCATCCGGATCACATCCTTGCCGACAGCTAAAACATAGCCACGCCGCGCGATGGTTTTGACCAGAAGTTCGCTCACCAACTGGTTGCCCAAAGCATCGCGCAGGCGTTTGATGCGCGTTGCCCCTGCCGCTTCGTCGCAATCGGCGGCGTTGCGGCCGGAAATTACACCTTCGATCTGCGAACCGGTCATCACATCATCATCCATCCGCGCCTCTGCCAGCACGGACAGCGTCTCAATCGCGGCTTCGGTCAGCTTGAACTCCAGATCGTTGATATAAACCGCCAGACTTTCTCGGCTGATCAACAGCGATGACACCTGAATCCCTGATCGCTGGATCGCCGAAATGCGCCGGTTCAGCGCGACAATCGTGACCAGAAACACCAATGCCGCCACCATCAACGCAGTGGCAAAGATCAGCAGCACAAAGATCACGACGCGGTAACTGGCCAACACATCGGAAAACGCGGTGCCGGACTGGGCCAAAATCTCCAGCAGCTTGATTTCGGCCCCGGTCGTCAGCCTGTCATTTTCTACGAACAGCCGCTCGACCCGCGCGTTGAATGCGTTGGCATCGGGCAGGTTCAGGAACAAAAACACCGCAGCACCAAACAGGATCAGCACAATCGCCGTGATTCCGCCGGCAACCACCCGGTTGCCCGCACGCAAACTGTCAGAAGCGGAGGAAGTATTCGCCTGCACTGGCTTTCCTTTCTGCAAGACCTTCGGGACCGAAAACCGACAGAACATGCAGCAACGTCCACCCGGCCCCTGCCAGACGCGGGCGAATCGCATTTGAAGCAGCACTGATCGAACAGGCCGCGTCCGGCACCTCGGCAACACCGTAATGCAGACGAAGCGGATTGTCCTGCTTTGCCTTGTAATCGGCATAGCAATCGGCATGTGCAACGCCAGCGACGGCTAGGCTGACCAGCACTGCGCCAATCAGCGGTCGAAGCGTCGAATGGGTCCATCTCACGGCATGATCCTCCTGATCTGCGGGTTCCGGCCAATCTGCGCGTCTGCGTCCTGATATTCAATATCAAGCGCCGCTGGTGCCTTCGTTATCCCATAGCAGCACCGCGATATTGTTTGGCAGAGGGGCATTGAGGGAAGGTTGCTTATCACCCCCGGCACGGTTCCCCTGCTGGCCCCACCCGAGAAGGAAACTGACATGACCTTGATGAAAACTCCCGCCGTGCGGCGCTTCATCGGAACCGTCGCGGCGGCGGCGATGACCCTCGCCCTGATGACCGTCGCTGCCGTTCCGGCGCGTGCAAACGGTCGCAGCGATGATTTCGCCAAAGCAGCCGCAGCCGTTGCCGCCATCGTAATCATCGGTTCCGCGCTGAATGACCGGCACGGCTCCAGGCGCCAGGATGCGACGCCGCCACGCTACCAACCTGATTATCCGCGCCGCCCGCATCATTCGCGCTTGTCCCCACTTCCGGCGCGTTGCGCGGTGGAAGTGCGGGGCCGTCGGCATAATTCGGTCGCTTATCCAGAAAACTGCTTGCGCCGCAACGGGGTCGACCGCCACCTGCCGCGTCGTTGTGAAGTGGCGATCAGCGGGCGTCGGGGCAATCGCAGCGCCTATGAACAGAATTGCCTGCTGAATTCCGGCTTCAGCCTTCCGCGTCGTCGGCGTTGACGGCGGGCAAGGCTGCGCGGTTACCCCCGTGATGCGTAGCCAAACTCGGGCGGAGGGTAGAGCAGCCTCCGTCCGCTTTTCCTTTCGCACTGGTCTTTTCGTGCCGGATGCATTCTGGTCGCACGATGAAAACAATTCCAGATGACAGCTTTGAATCTGCCGCCCGCGCTCGCGGCGCGCTGCGGATTGCCGGTGTGGATGAGGTGGGGCGAGGTCCGCTCGCCGGGCCGGTTACGGCGGCGGCGGTGCGGTTGCTTCCGGGTGCCATTCCGCCGGGTCTTGCTGACAGCAAGGCACTGACGGCGCGGCGGCGTGATGCGTTGTTCGATCTGATCATGGCGCAAGCTGAGGTTTCCATCGCCCATGCCACGGTGGCGGAGATTGATGCGATCAACATCCTGCGCGCCAGTCATCTGGCAATGGTGCGCGCTTTGCAGGGATTGGCGAACCCGCCCGACTATGCGTTGATCGACGGAAACCTCTTGCCGCAGGACATGCCCTGCGGCGCTCAGGCCATTGTCAAAGGCGATGCGCGATGTTTGTCCATCGCTGCCGCCTCGATAGTTGCAAAAGTGACACGCGATCGCCTGATGGCAGGCTTGGCGCAACAACATCCGGGCTATGGGTGGGAGAGGAACGCCGGATACCCGACAAAAGAGCATCACTCCGCGCTCCTAAATCTTGGGGTGACCCCGCATCATAGACGTTCGTTCAAACCCGTACACAATATCTTGTATCAAGTAAAATCTGTAACCCGTTGATTCAATAAAGAATTTGACGGCGAATCACGAATGACTCATCTTTGACCTCAACAAGACGACGCAAAATGCGCGGGACACAGAGGCAGAGATGACGATCAAGACGAAAATGCCGGAGGCAGCTTCGCTGCCGCTGAACCAGATACTTGCGGGCGACTGCATTGAGGTGATGAACAGCCTGCCCTCCGGCTCGGTTGATCTGATTTTCGCTGACCCTCCGTATAATTTGCAGTTGAAGGGCGATCTTCATCGCCCCGACAACTCAAAGGTGGATGCGGTCGATGACCACTGGGACCAGTTTTCCAGCTTTGCGAAATACGACCAGTTCACTCAGGGCTGGCTGGCGGCCGCGAAACGGCTGTTGAAACCGAACGGCGCGATTTGGGTAATCGGTTCGTACCACAACATTTTTAGGGTCGGCGCGACCTTGCAGGACCAAGGGTTCTGGTTGTTGAATGATGTGGTCTGGCGCAAGTCGAACCCGATGCCGAATTTCCGTGGCAAACGTCTGACCAACGCGCATGAAACGCTGATCTGGGCCAGCCGGGATGAAGGCGCGAAATACACTTTCAACTACGAGGCGCTGAAATCGCTGAATGAAGGGGTGCAGATGCGGTCGGACTGGGTGTTGCCAATCTGCACCGGGCATGAACGGTTGAAGGATGAGGCGGGCGACAAGGCGCATCCGACGCAGAAGCCGGAGAGCCTGCTGCATCGCGTGTTGATCGCGACGACAAATCCCGGTGATGTCGTTCTCGACCCGTTCTTCGGCACCGGAACCACAGGGGCCGTGGCAAAAATGCTTGGCCGTGATTTCATCGGGATTGAGCGCGAGGATGCCTACCGCGCGGTGGCCGAAAAGCGCATCGCCAAGGTGCGGAAATTTGATGCTTCGGCGCTGGAGATCACCGGCTCCAAACGTGCTGAACCGCGCGTCCCCTTCGGACAGGTGGTGGAGCGTGGCATGCTGCGACCGGGAGAAGAGCTTTACTCCATCGGCAGCCGTTTCAAGGCCAAGGTGCGCGCCGATGGCACGCTGATCGGCAATGATGTGAAGGGGTCTATCCATCAGGTAGGCGCGGCGTTGGAGGGCGCACCGAGCTGCAACGGCTGGACCTATTGGCATTTCAAGCGTGACGGCAAGATGGTGTCAATTGACATCCTGCGCCAACAGATCCGGGCGGAAATGGACGAGAGCCGCCCGCACTGACCCACGCAGAATTTGAAGTTTACCGCCTGTGTCGGGGGCCGCCCCTGGCACCACTTTCCCGCCATGCTTGCATGGCGGGATTTTTTCGGCTTAGGCTGCTCCCATAGCCGGAATCGCGGCCCGCCCTTCATACCCCAATACGATTTCGCAGACGCAGCCATCACGCTTTCTGACATGAATGCACCGAAACACCATAGATTCCGATTGTGAGAGTGTCCCCGGATTGACAGGAATTCCCTTCATGCGCGCAATTTCGGTAACGCAGAAGCACTGGATGGATTTTGAAGCGGCGCTCGGTCCTCTCGTCGGGCAACTGGAGGCGCAATTGCTGCGGGAACGCGGGCGTTCGCGCGGGTTGTCGGTATTGCTCGATCATTTTGATCGCCAAATCCGCGGTTTTGACGTTGGATTGTCGCAGATGGAACGAATGATGCGACGTGCCGCGTCACCCGACCAAAGCAAAGCAGGCGGCGTAGCTACGGGTCACGAATTGCGCGGTTTGCGGGTGCGGTTGGGCTTGTTGCAGCAAGTGTCTGGGTTGCTGCATCAAGTCGCGAAAGCCAAGGCGCGCGCCTTGTATCCGGCGCTGTGCGATGGGGTCGATATCGGCTCGGCGCAGCTTGGTCAGTTGGATCGCACCGTGTTGCGGCTGCAATTGATGCTGAACGCCGGGCCGCAATCACCGGACGCGCAGGCCTATGGCTGCTATGCCGATATCGCGCTCAGCGGCTCGGCTTTTGCCCGTCATGCCCACGCCGCACTGCGCGTTGCCTGGGCGCAGAACCGCCCGCGCCCGTTGCGGTTTGTCGATGTCGGCTGTGGCGGCGGCATGAAGGTTTTGCAAGCGGCGGAGTTTTTCGAACACGCCGACGGCTTTGATTTCGATCACGCCTATGTCGGTGCGGCGCAGCGCGCCCTGCGCCAGATGCAGGCCGTTCGTTGCAATGTGTTTCACGACAACGCCCTGACCCACGGGGAGTATGCCCGCTATGACATCATCTATTTCTATCAGCCGATGAATGTCGGCGGCGAAGGTGGAGGCCTTGAATCGTTGGAAAGCCGGATCGCGGAGCAGGCGCGGCCCGGAACCATCCTGATTGCGCCTTATCTGCGGTTTCTGAACCGCTTTGAGGCTTTGAATTGCGGGCGTGTGCAGGAGGCAATTTTTCTGACCCAGACCTCACAAGCGGAGGCGGAAAAGCTGCGCCGCCGTGCGGAACGGACCGGCCCGCAGCTATTGCACCCCGATCAGAAGGTCCGGACCGAAGGCATCGCATGGCTTGAACCGCTGATCCGCGCCATCGGGGATAATGGCTATGTTCTGGACGGGGCGCCTCATCGTGGGCTGGGGTTTACGCCCTTGTTATAAGCGTGCCAGTCGGTGATATCGGGGTAATACTTGCGCCGCCACAGGCGCACACGCGGGTTCATGATGCGCTTGAACAAGGGCGGGACCATCGCCGCCGTGGTCATGATCGGATAGCCATGCGGAAGCTGGGGTGCATCGTCATCGGTATAGGTTTGCAGCAAGGGAAAGCGCCGATCCGGTTTGTAATGATGATCGGAGTGTCGTTGCAGGTTGATCAGCAGCCAGTTCGACGCCTTATAATCGGCGTTCCAGGAATGTCTGGGCAACACATGCTCATATTTCCCGTCGCCGAGATGGCGGCGGGTCAGCCCGTAATGCTCAACATAATTGACCAGTTCCAACTGCCAGATCGCGACGAAAGCCTGGTACATGAACAGCAACAGACCGACCCAACCGCCAATGATCAACGCCAGCAACAGCATCGCCAGTTGCAACGCGCCGTAACGCCAGAACGGGTTGGAACGGTCGGTCGCGGGCAGATTGCGCCGTGCCAGCATCGCCTTCTCCGCCTTCCAACTCGACCGCGCCGATTGCCGCAAAACCCGTGGGAAAAAGCGGTGGAAGCCTTCGTTATAGCGCGCTGTCACCGGGTCGCGCGGGGTGCCGACGTAAAGGTGATGCACGCGCAAATGCTCTGACCGGAAATGGGAATAGAGCACGGAGGCCAGCAACAGATCGCCCAGCCAACGCTCATACCTCGGCTTTTGGTGCATGAGTTCATGTGCGTAGGTGATGCCGATGGTGCCGGAAATCACACCCATGCCGAAAAAGATGCCGATGGATTCCCAGATGCCGAGATGGCTTGCGCGCGGAACATACCACAGCAACCACAGGAGCAAGCCGAACTGCACCGGAAACCACAGCAGGGTAATGGCACGATACCAGAAAAGCCCGTCCTCAGGTGTTTCGAGGTCGGGGTTGTCGTGGTTTTGCCCCACGACAATATCCAGCACCGTGAACAGCCCCCATGAGGTGACGGGGATCAGCAACACGGTCCAGCCACCAACCAGCGCGCCGAAGATGGCGACAGGAACCAGCGCCAGCGACAGCCAGAACGGCAGCGCCTGATTCAATCGGGTCACATCGGCGATAGGGGTTGTTGTCATGCGGCACCTTTTTGATCAGCGCATGTTGTCGGGTGGCCACCACGCGGTCAACGCGGCAAAAGCGCCAAAGACGCAAGGTCATAGGCCTTGCGCATCATTGTGGGCAGGTATTCAGGGTTAACCGGTTGAAATACTCCGTGATCAGGGAGGGACGTGGTGGTCGCCGCCAGAATATTCAGGACCGCGTGAAAATGGGTGAAGGTGTGGCGTACCTCCCCCACCTCTTGCCAGTTTGCGGTCACAGGTGCCGAAGTATGCGCGGTTTTTCCGTCCCAGCCCGTGCCGGGAAAACCGGGCATTCCGCCCAGCAAACCCTTGTCTGGGCGCCGTTCCAATAGCCACCCGCCGCTCGGGTGACGGGCAAGCCAAAGCGTGCCATGGCGTGTTGGTTTCGTCGGTTTCGCTGTCTTGCGTGGCAGGGTGGCCTGGACGCCTTGCGCCTGCGCCTTGCAAAAGGCTCGCAGTGGGCAAATGCCACAGGCCGGGTTGCGCGGCGTGCAAATTGTCGCACCAAGGTCCATAACCGCCTGGGCATAGTCGCCGGGTCTATGCTTTGGTG
>NZ_JAKDLJ010000564.1 GCF_030452865.1 Pseudorhodobacter sp. | reverse complement strand
TCGCGGCACCAGCGGTGCCTTCGCAAGGGCACCGACAAAGCCGGCGGCCCTTCCTCGAAACCGACCATAAAGCGTGTCTGGACGGCGAATGAGCCGCATGACCCCCATATTTTGTCCACTCCCGCAATGCAGACCCCCTATTAATGGGATGGTTGAAATCGCGTAGCAGGAAAGGCAGGAATTTCTGCGTTGCAAGGCGAAGACAGAGGTGGCGCGCATGACTTGAGGCAAGGCCAGCCCCCACCTTCAGCAGGCACCGTTTTGCAGGACGGGCTGGTACAATCGGCGAATTTCGGGGCAGTGCTGGGCGTGGATTCAGTCGGGCATTGCCTTGCACTGGCGACCATCTTCTTCACCGGGGCGCTTTCAGTTGGGCGTGGTCTTGCCACGGCTGTTTTCGTGATATCGAGCCTATGCTCTATCCTGGCCCTATATGCCTTCAGCCAGTTTCGTCCGGTTCTGGGGATTGCACAAGATACCAGTGTGGCAATTCTTGCGCCTGCGGTCAGCATTGCGGCACTTGGGGCTGCGGGCCCACCGCAGGTGCAAGTCGCCACGGCTTTTGCCGCCATCGGGGTTGCGGCTGTCCTGTCAGGCATTGCCTTTTGGCTGGCGGGAAGGTTGAGGCTAGGGCGGCTGTTGCGCATGTTTCCCTACCCGGTTGCAGCGGGCTTTCTGGCCAGTTCAGGGTTTTTGCTGGTTTACTCCGCTTTCGTCATTCTGACGGGTGCGCGCAGCTATGGTGCTATGGCATTGGCATTGGCCGAACCTGAGGTCGGCTTTTGCGTGCTTGCCGCCCTCGCTATGGCGGCAGCGCTTTTGATCGGGATGCGCATGCGCAATGGAACCCTTTTGGTCGTTGCGATCGTGCTCCTGTTCCTTGCGGGCTTTTATGGTTTTACCCGACTTGTTGGCATCGACCATGATCGCGCTGTTGCACTTGGGCTGTTGTCACACACGGGGTCGGAAGGCGGGTTGAAACCGGGGCTATCCGGCCTCGCCAGTCTGAGAGTGGTTCGCCAGGGGGTCACCGATCGTCTGCCAGGCTTCGTTCGGCCTGAACCGCGCGTTCACGTTCAGGCCAGCGCGACTCGATGTAGGCAATGATGTCTTCAATTTCCTGCTGGTGTAGGACATCACCGAACGCCAACATGCCACTGTCAAAATCCACGCCCATCTGCACCAGCGCCGCCTTTCCGCCGAGGGTGATACAGGCGATCAGGGCGGCGTCGGAATGATGCCAAATATGCCCGCTGCCATCATGAGCCGGCGCAGGATAGCGTCCGTTCTCGTCGGCGCTTTGCCGGTCGGATTGACCTTCCAGATTTTTCCCGTGACAGGAAGCGCAGTTCTTATCGTAAAGAACATGGCCGCGCGACACGGCGGCATCGCCCGGCGCAAGCAAATAGACGGCGGCCGCGACGGTTCCGACAACGGCCGCCGTCCCGAGACTGAGAATGCCCGACCTCATGTCCGCTTTCCGGGTGCAGCTTCACGAATAGGGCGCACACGCCACGGCATCAGTTGATCCCGTTGGCGCGCTGTAGCGCGCGCACATAGGCAACAATCGCACCGAGTTCTGCATCCGTCAGTGGTTGTTCGACAGGGGGCATGTTGCCGAATTTCCAGTGATGCGCCCGCACGCCGTTGCGTGCCGCCAAAAAGAAAGCCGCGTCGCCGTGATGTGATGGCTCATAAATGCGGTGGACGAGCGGTGGCGCGATGCCGTCCTGCCCGGCCGCATTT
>NZ_JAKDLJ010000141.1 GCF_030452865.1 Pseudorhodobacter sp. | reverse complement strand
GAGCCGCAAACCAGCACCAGCGCCCCAATTATCCTTGCACCGGGTGCGACGACGACAACCACTCCGTGACGACGGACCTTGTGCGGGAAAGACAGACCAAGGGCGGGTACAAGCGACCCGCCCTTGGTTTTTCTATCGTCGGCTGCGGCGATCGCGCTTCGATCCGGACCTGCCCGCATGTTGTCGCCTGATTGCCGTCCTGCCCCCTCAGCCCGCAGCTTTTGCCACGGGAACCGGCATTCGCCCATGCGCCCATGACCGCGCCGCCTCTCCCAGTGCGGTGAAAAGCGCATGCGACACCGGGTCTGCCGAAGCGTTCCATTCCGGATGCCATTGCACCGACAGCGTAAAACCCGGCGCGTCCTTGATATAAAGTGCCTCTGGCGTGCCATCGGGTGCGTAACCGTCAATAACCACCCGTGCACCGGGGCGTGAAATGCCCTGCCCGTGCAGCGTGTTGGTCATCACCTCATCCGCGCCCATCAGGGCGGCGAACACGCCCCCGGTAGTAAAGCGAACGCAATGACGCAGGGCGAATTTCTCCTCGATTGTGCCATCGGGTGGCATCCGGTGGTTCATCCGCCCCGGCAGATCGCGAATTTCCGGATGGAGCGCGCCGCCCATCGCGACATTCACCTCTTGAAAGCCCCGACAAATCCCCAGAAACGGCTGCCCCCGCTCTACGCATGCGCGCACCAGCGGCAGGGTGATCGCATCGCGGTGCCGGTCAAAATCACCATGGGCCGGGGTTGGTGCCTCACCGTATTCGCTGGGGTGGACATTGGGGCGACCACCCGTCAACAAAAAACCATCACACAGCGACAGCAACTCCTCCATCCCGACGAGGTTCGGGTCAGATGGAATGATGATCGGCAAACATCCGGCGACCCGCGCAATGGCGTCGGAATTCATCGCGCCGCCAGCGTGAACCTGATAGCTGTTGTTGATCAGATTGGTATTGCCGATGATGCCGATGACCGGTCGCCGCATCGCAGATGCCACAGCTACAGGTTTCATCGCGCCCCCGATTGAAAAGGTGAATTTGGCGCAGGATAGGCCAGTGGCACCCAAAGGTGAAGGAAATTCCCATCCGCTTTCACGCACAGGTGATTTGCCTTCCTCCGGGGGGAAGCCCGGCAGATGGCACGGAATTTCAAAGGAGAATCGAATGAAACACATCCCGCTGACCCTGCTGCTTTGCCTGCCGCTTCCTGCGCTGGCCCAAAGCACCGACCATTCCATGCAGCACTCCGGCGATCAGAGCGCCGCTTCGCAAGCCTTTGCCGCAGCAAATATGCGGATGCACGAAGCCATGGCCGTGCCGTTGACCGGGGATGCTGATGTCGATTTCATCACCGGGATGATCCCACATCATCAAGGTGCGGTGGAAATGGCCCGCATCGTTTTGCAATACGGCCACGATCCGGAAGTCCGTGCCTTGGCCGAAGGCGTCATTGCAGCGCAGGAGGCAGAGATTGCCTGGATGCAGGACTGGCTTGCAAAGCATTGATCCGGGCTGGGTTGTGATGGATTAAGGCGTGACAATTCCCGCTGACTGTTCAACAACAGGGCAACCGGACGCAGGGGGCGCAGCATGATCAGAACCTATTATCTTGACAACAACACGCTGCGCCCCGATGCCGCCGATCTTGTGGCCGCAATCTGGATCGACATCTGTTCGCCGGGTGAAAAGGAGCAGGCGGAGATTGAGGACACGCTTGGTCTTGATATCCCGACCCAACCGGAGATGGAGGAAATCGAGATTTCCTCGCGGCTTTATACCTATGAAAATGCAGCCTTCATGACCGCGATCCTGCCCGCCAATTCCGATGGCGGCAATCCGGACATGGGGCCAGTGACCTTCATTCTGACGAAAACCCATGTTATTACAGTGCGCTACCATGAGCCGCGCGTGTTTTCGACCTTCGCGCCCCGTGCGCTTACCACCCGGCAGGAAATCAAAGGGCCGCTAGATTTGCTGGTGGCCCTGCTGGAGGCGGTGATAGACCGCCAAGCCGATATTCTGGAACGCGCCGCGCGCAACATCGACTTGCAATCGCGTGAGATATTTATGCCTGCTGTCAAAGGCAAGCCACGGGATTATCAGGTCATTCTGGAAAAGATCGGTCAAATGGGGGTTTTGGGCTCCAACATCCGCGACAGCCTGTTGACGATGGAACGGCTTACGTCATTTCTGGGTCAAATCCTGCTTAAACATGATGTTGATGCCGACCTCAGGGAACGCGGCAAAACGCTTGGCAGTGATGTGAAGTCCCTGGCCGACCACGCGAATTTCTTGTCCGACAAGATCACCTTCCTGTTGGATGCGACATTGGGGATGATCACGATTGAACAGAATGGCATCATCAAGATATTCTCGGTTGCGGCAGTGATTTTCCTGCCGCCAACGCTGATCGCCTCGATGTACGGGATGAACTTCACCCATATGCCTGAATTGCACTGGGATTACGGGTATCCCTATGCCATCGGTTTGATGGCGCTTTTTGCGGTTCTGCCATATCTTTTTGCGAAGTACAAAAAATGGCTCTGATCTTGAAGTGATGGATTAAGTTATCTACGCAACACATTCAGTCAAAATATAATTTTGTTTCTTTGACCGCGAAGCTGTATCGCGCGTGATCGGTCTCGCAACTCGCCCGGACCAGGGTTTGCGCATATTGCACATGCCAGGTTTGCAGCGCCACCGGATGCGGATCGGCAAAGCCGCGACAGGTCAATACCGCGACGTTCGGCGCATGATCGGGATGACGGACCGAGGCATAGCGGATCGCCTCTCCGCCCGCCGCGCGCAAATTGTCGGCAAGCATCAGGCAATCGCTGTAATCAAGCGGGGCCATCCAATCCCCCGCGCCGCGCCACGGCGCTTCGGTCAGATCCAGCATCAGTGGCACCTTGATATCAGCGGCGACAGCGCTGTATTCAATCGCCTTTCGCGGCAGCGGTGTCGCCGTAGAGGCGCCGAAGAACCGCAGCGTTCCCCAGATCATTTCGCAAAGCGCGGTCAGCGGCGCCTCTGACCCGTACCAGACGCCCGGCGTGCGGCCCTTGCGGCGAAAGCGTGAATCCTTGGGGTAGCAACCGTAGCGGAACGGCGACCAGAACTGGTAGTCGAGATGCCGACATTCCTCCGGCACCGGCGGCTTGCTGTCTTCCAGCATCGCCTCCAACAGATCATGTTCGGCAAAGGTGTCGACGATTCGGATGGTGGATGATCGGTACTGCCCTTCGATGATCCGCCATAAAACCCGCGCGTAAGGCGCAAGCGTTCCTTCAAACGGGGGCACGCGCGGCATCCAGATAGTTCATCACGTCAATCAGGCCCGCTGCTGTGGTGATCAGCTCTTTCGGCGCGGCCCCCAGATCCGAATTCGGGTTCGCCATCCAGCCCCGGATCACTGCCGCCTCCCCCCCCGCAATGGCGTCGAGCGAGCGGAACAGGCGGATCACGCAAAGCGCAAGTTCCAGCGGCTTGCCCTCCAATGCAAAGCCACCGCCTTTCATGCGGCTGACGCTCGGCTCAGACACGCCGATCGCATGGGCCAGATCGCGCTGCGTCAGCCCCAATTCGCGCGCGGCGTTAAAGACAGCCTTGGCAGCCACGCGGCCCGGCGCATGGCTGATATCGGTTTTGAGAGCGGTGTTCGTGGACATGACATATTTCTCCTGAAAGAAGGTATAACATAATTTCCACAGAAATCAAGCCTGCCCCTGCACCCAGGCCGAGGACAGCGCCTTCGTCGCTGCCAGAACGCCGCCTTCCCCGTGCGCGATGTCAAGCGCCTGCATCCCCGCCTCCATCACCGCCAGAACCCCCAGCGTCATATGCGCGTTGACATGCCCCATATGCGCCACCCGCAAAAACCCGTGCCACGCCGCATCACCCGGTAACGCCATGCCAAGCCCGATGCCAAGCGTAACGCCGGCCTGCGTTTCGCACCATTCGCGCAGGCGGGTTGCATCATTGCCGCCGATCCGCGCCGCCGTAACCGAACAGCCGCGATCGCGCGCATTCGCGACATTCATCGCAATCGCAGGGTTGCCTTTGGACCAAACCTCGAACGCCGCCCAGACTGCGCCCGCAAGTGCGCGGTGCCGCGCCCAGACATTGGCCATGCCCTCCTCCTCCAGCATCAGCAGCGCCTCTGCCAAGCCGTAAAGGTGATGCGTCGGCGCGGTGCCGTTGAAATACTGCCAGAACTCCGTGCCATTGGCGCGCGGCTCCCAATCCCAATAGGGCGTGCGCAGGTCATTGCCGCGACAGCGTTCCCGCGCCCGGTCCGAGAACCACAGCACCCCGAGGCCCGGCGGCGTCATCAACCCCTTCTGGCTGGCCGCAACCGTGACATCAACGCCCCAATCATCCATCCGGTATTCGTCGCAGCCGATGGACGCGATGCAATCCACCGCCAAAAGCGCTGGATGCCCGACCGCATCCAGAACGCCGCGCAGGCTCGCGATATCGGTCTTGATGGAGCTGGAAGTATCAACCTGCGTCGTCAGCAATGCCTTGATCTTGTGGTCTTTGTCAGCCCGCAGCGCCGCCTCCACGCGGCCAAGGTCGACGGGTGAGGACTTGCCAAAATCCAGCAACTCCACATCCACGCCCAAGGCGCGGGCGGATTCGGACCATCCGATGCCAAAGCGACCAACCGCCAGCACCAGTGCCTTGTCGCCCTTGCTGAAGATATTGCAATTCGCTGCTTCCCAAGTGCCATGGCCGTTGGCGATATAGATCGCACTGTTTTGCGACGTTCCCGCCACGGCTTTCAATCGCGGCCAAATCCCCGCCACCACGTCATGAATTTCACCGCCATAAATGTTCGGCCCGGCGCGGTGCATCGCGCGCAGCACCCGATCCGGCATGACCGAAGGGCCGGGAATGGCAAGATATGAGCGACCATTGGCAAGCGAGAGAGAGGGGGACATCGGCTGACTTTCCATGACAATACCCCGCAATTGCTAGGCCCGCCACCCGTCCGCGTCAACACCCCGCCGCTTGCAGGTCTGGCACTTTCCACGATAGACCGGAAACCATGCAGAATAATTCCTGGCAGACACCGTGAGCACCGCAAAGCACGAAACACCAAACTACCGCTCCTCCCGGCTGTTCGGGCGACTTTGGGCCGGATATCTGCGGCATTACAAAGCGCTTATGGCGCTGGCCTTCGCGGTGATGGTGGTTGAAGGGTCCACCTTGGGGGCGCTCAGCTATCTGCTCAAACCCTTGTTTGACAAGGTGTTCACCCCCGGCGGCGAAGACGCGCTGATCTGGGTCGGTTTTGCCATTCTGGGGCTGTTCGTGCTGCGCGCGATTACCTCCATCACCTCCAAAACCTTGCTGACCACAATTGCGCAGCGGTCATCCTCGGCAATGCAGGTGGATTTGCTGCGCCATATCCTGACGCTCGACGCCGGTTTTTTCCAGACCAACCCGCCCGGCGCGCTGATTGAACGGGTGCAAGGCGACACGCTGGCAGTGCAAGCGGTTTGGGCTAATGTCATTACCGGGGTCGGACGTGATGCCATTTCGCTGATCGGGTTGTTCGCGGTGGCCCTGTCGATTGATCCGGGTTGGACATTGGCGGCGCTGATCGGAGCACCCTTGCTGATCGCGCCGGCGCTGGTGATCCAACGCTATATCCGCCGCAAAACCGCCGCGATGCGCAATGACGCCGGCAGCCGCGCAACGCGACTGGATGAGGTGTTCCACGGCATTCAGGCGGTAAAGCTGAACCGGATGGAGGATTACCAGACCAGCCGCTTTCAGGAGATCGTGAACCGGTTGGTCCGGGCCGAAATCAAGATCGTCCTAAGCCGATCCACCATTCCGGCGCTGGTCGATGTTGTCACCGGCTTAGGGTTTTTCGCGGTGTTGATGCTCGGCGGCAGCCAGATCATCGAAGGCGAACGCAGCATCGGTGATTTCATGGCGTTCTTTTCGGCCATGGCGCTGACCTTTCAACCCCTGCGCCGGATGGGCGATATGGCGGGGTTCTGGCAGACGGCAGCAGCGAGCCTTGAGCGGTTGTTCAGGTTGTTTGATACGCAACCTGCTGCGCGCCCTGCGGCAACCGGCACGCTGCCGCGTGCGGGTGACGCACCGGAGATCGCGCTGGACGCGGTGAATTTTTCCTATGGCGATCAGACCATCCTGCACGGGCTTTCCTTCACGGCTCCGGCGGGCAAGCTGACCGCCTTGGTCGGCCCATCGGGCGCAGGCAAAAGCACGGTGTTCAACCTGCTGACTGCAATGGCGCAGCCGCAATCGGGGCGGATTACGTTGGACGGGGTGGATATCAACACCCTGCCCTTGCCGCTGTTGCGTGGGCAATTCGCGGTGGTGACACAGGATGCCGCCTTGTTCGATGAAACCATCCGCGACAATGTGATCCTGGGGCAAGCGGTGGGCGATGACAGGCTGCAAGACGCCTTGCGCGCCGCCCATGTCACGGAGTTTGTCAATGCGATACCATTGGGCCTTGATGCGCCCGCAGGACCACGCGGATCAGCCCTTTCAGGCGGGCAACGCCAACGGGTGGCCATTGCGCGGGCGTTGTTGCGTGATGCCCCTGTATTGCTGCTCGATGAGGCGACAAGCGCGCTGGATGCGCAATCCGAGGCTTTGGTGGCCGAAGCGATTGCCACTGCCGCCACCGGGCGCACCACGCTTGTCATCGCGCATCGTTTGGCAACCATCCGCGAGGCCGACCTTATTTTGGTAATGGATCAGGGCCGCGTCGTCGATCAAGGCACGCATGAAGAACTTTTGGCCCATTCCGGGCTGTATGCCGACCTGTGCAAGTTGCAATTCCAATCCTGAAAGGCCGTCCCGATGCAAGGTGAAGCCACCCCGAACCGCCGCCTGACCGAGATATTCGGTAAAGATGCACTTACCTTCCTGCAAGGCATGGTCAGCAATGATGTGCTGCCGCTTGGCAAAGGGCCGGGGATCGTCTGGGCCGCGCTGCTGACACCGCAAGGCAAATATCTGGCGGATTTCTTTGTGGTCAACACCGGCGCGACGCTGCTGCTGGATATGCCGGAGGTGCTGGCCGATGCGACCCTCAAACGGTTGTCGATGTACCGGTTGCGCGCAGATGTCACCCTTACCCCCAGCGCGCTGCATGTGACGCGCGGAGTGGCTGACGCGCCCGCAGGTGCCCTGCCCGATCCGCGCCACGGCGCACTTGGCTGGCGGCTCTATTCGGATTTCACTGGCTCGGCGGCCGCGATTGATTGGGACAATATCCGGGTGGCGCATGTGATCCCGGAAAGCGGGATGGAGTTGATCCCGGATGAAAGCTACCTGCTGGAAATGGGCTTTGAACGCCTGCACGGCGTCGATTTCCGCAAGGGCTGCTATGTCGGGCAGGAGGTCACTGCGCGGATGAAACACAAAACGGAATTGCGCAAAGGGCTGGCGCAGGTGCGGGTTCTGGGCGACGCGACGCTCGGCGCCGAGATTTCGGCGAATGGCAAACCTGTCGGCCAGCTTTTCACGCGCTCGGGCGATCTGGCTTTGGCCTATCTGCGCTTTGACCGCGCAACGGGTGAGATGCAGGCGGGCGAGGCCAAAGTAACGCTCGCCTGACCCGCAACGGAATTTTCGTCGAAAATTCAGATTTCCGGGTGAAGAATCGCAAATGCCTTTCAGGCGCGTTCGGAATATTCCATCAATTCCGTGTGAACGATGATATCTTCATCCACCCCGATGAACGGCGGGATCATGATCCGCACGCCATTATCCAGAATCGCCGGTTTGAAACTGTTGGCAGCGGTCTGACCCTTCTGCACCGGTTCGGTCTCGACAATCCGGCAGGTCACCTTCTGCGGCAGGCGCATCGACAGCGCCTCATCACCGTAATATTCCACCGTCGCCATCATACCATCCTGCAAGAACGGCCGACGATCCCCCAGCAGGTCCGCAGGCAGTTCGATCTGCTCATAGGTCTCATTGTCCATGAACACCAGCATCCCATCGGTTTCATAAAGGAATTGCTGGTCCTTGTTCTCCAGCGTCACCTTTTCCACCTTATCCTCGGACCGGAAGCGTTCGTTCAATTTGCGGCCATCGCGCAGGTTCTTCAATTCCACCTGCGCAAAGGCACCCCCCTTGCCCGGCTTTACATGGCTGACCTTGAC
>NZ_JAKDLJ010000563.1 GCF_030452865.1 Pseudorhodobacter sp. | reverse complement strand
CTTCGACGTTTGGCGGTCGGCTTTCCATCCGTCCGACATAGATCTGTTGCAACTGGAGTTCGGCCGTATCCTCGATCGTCAGCACGCGCTCAGTGTTCTCGATGAAGGACGACAGCGCATTCAACGTCGTGGTTTTACCCGATCCCGTACCGCCCGAAACGATGATATTCAGGCGCGTCGACACGGCGGCTTGCAGATATGCAGCCATTTCTTCGGTAAATGCCCCGAAATTTACCAGATCCGGCACGCCCAACTTGTCTTTTTTGAACTTCCGGATGGAAACGAGGCTGCCATCCACCGCAACCGGCGGCACCATGCAGTTGAAACGGGATCCATCGGCCAGACGCGCATCGCAATAGGGGTTGGATTCGTCGACGCGACGACCGACGGCGGAAACGATCTTGTCGATGATGCGCAAGAGGTGGCGTTCATCCTTGAAAGTGATGTCGGTCAGTTGCAGCTTGCCCGCGCGTTCAATGAAGATGCGCTTTGGCCCGTTGACCAGAATATCGTTGACGGTTTCGTCCTTGAGCAGGGTTTCCAGCGGGCCAAGCCCCATCACCTCGTCATAGAGTTCCTGATTCAGAGTGACGCGATCATCCTTGTTGAGCGCGACCGAAAGTTCGTCCAACCCTTCAGAGACAATTGACGCAATCTCGGACTTGAGGCTGGCTTCGGAGGCGTTTTCCAAAGCGGCGAGGTTCAGGTTTTCCAGCAGCTTCTTGTGCAGCTCCACCTTCAGTTCCATCAACCGGTCTTTGCGCTTCTTTTCCTTATCCGAAGCCAAAGCCTCCGCCGAAGTGCGGATATTTGCAACCGCAGGCGGGCGCATTTGCACGGTGTTGGCTCCGGGTTTTGGTGGCGCAGCCACTTGCTTCGCAGCCGGGGTTGCAGAACCAACCGCCACAGTTGGCAGCGGCCCGGCGACGACTTGGGTGGCTTTCCTGTAACGCGCAAACATCTTTTGTTGCCCTTCGGGTCAGTTGCAAAATGAATCAGCTTTTGGCGGACTCAACAGATTTATTCAGATCAAACAGGGATTTGGCGAGTTTCTGGATCTCTTTGCGCGTGGCGTTCTTGGCGGCGCTTTCGGCAAGGGGCAGCCCGTGATCATTCGCCTGGGTAACTTGCGGCCCGCCGTCGGGAAGCTGCACTTCGATATCAATATCCAGACTTTCCGCCATCCGCTTCACCCGGCTTTTTCCGGAAAGATCAGTGAATTTCGGCGCGCGGTTCAGGATGTAGCGCAGCTTTTCCAGCGGCAATGCCTCGGCCTTCAGGGCCCGCACCAGTCGCAGTACGTTTTGGGCAGAGCGCAGATCAAGCTCCATGATCGCGAAATAGATATGCGCGCGGGCGAGCACCGTTTCGGTCCAGCTTACGATGGTTGACGGCATGTCAATCACCACGAAATCGAAATTCTGCTGCGCCATGTCGATCAGCCGGTCGATATCTTCGGGCTGCACGATGTCCAGGGGCAGCATGTCCGGTGGTGCGGTGAACACATGCAGCTTGTCATTGAATGTCAGCATGGATTTGAGAAAGGATTCGCTGTCGGCCGAACCGGTATCCTGCAACATCTCGAACACCACATCGCGGCGCGGCAGATCGAGATAGGTCGAGATCGCGCCGAACTGGAAATCCAGATCAATCAGGCAGACACGCGGCGCATCGGTTTTGGAGATTGTCGCCAATTCCCAAGCAAGGTTGCAGGCAAAGGTGGAGGCACCAACCCCGCCCGACATACCATGCA
>NZ_JAKDLJ010000140.1 GCF_030452865.1 Pseudorhodobacter sp. | reverse complement strand
AAATCAACATGCTTGCCTGTGGTCAGGTAGCAGGAGAGCCATGTCAGCCCTTCGAGTGTGTCAGGATCGGCGCAGGTTGAAAGCATGTTTTTCCAGCAATGGCGGCGCACATCTTTTCTTGTGGAAAAGGCGGCGCCGCCCCTTGGTTCAGATCATTCAGAAGGTTTTGGCGTCGTCGCCGAACCATTTCTTGATCGCGGTGTTCAAGGTTCCATCCGCTTTCATCGAGGTGATCGCATCGTCGAGCTTTGCTTTCAATTCGGTGTCGGATTTGCGCAAGCCGATGCCGATACCCTCGCCGATGGCAACGTCACCGCCGACAAAGACGAACTTGCCACCGGATTCCGCCTCGATCGGGACGAGATAATCCTTGTCCGCAAACACCGCGTCGGCTTCGCCATTGCGCACGGCAGCCACGGTTTCATCCGGGGTCGCGAATTCCAACAGTGTTGCACCGCTTTCGGCCACCGCTGCGGCCTGGATGGTGCCGGTTTGCGCGGCCACAATCGCTTTCTTCACGTCAACATCCGGGCTGAGCGCAATATAGGCGCTGGCCGTAGGCGGCAGATAATTCTGCGTGAAGTCAATGACCTGCTTGCGTTCCTCCGTGATGCTCATCCCGGCAATGATCGTATCATAGTTGCCCGATTGCAGGTTCGGAATGATACTGTCCCAATCGCTGGTGACCCAGGTACAGGTCAGCTTGGCGCGGGTGCATAGCTCATCACCGATTTCGCGTTCAAAGCCATCAACCTGACCGGCATCGTTGATGAAGTTGTAGGGGGGGTACGCCCCTTCGGTGCCCATGCGAACGGTATCGGCCAGCGACACGCCAGCAGTAAGCGCCAGAAGCGCGGTTGTCAGGATCAGCTTTTTCATTTGATAACTCCCTATCGTAAAGTGTTGATGTTTCTTTGTGCCTCAGCCACCGGCGGAAAGGAAGCCACGCAAACGATCTGTCTGCGGGTTTCCGAAAACCGCTTGCGGCGGGCCTTCTTCTTCGGTTTTTCCCTGATGCAGGAACACCACATGGTCCGACACATCCGCCGCCAGCCGCATGTCATGCGTCACCAGCAACATGGTGCGACCTTCCTCGGCCAGCGCCTTGATCACCTTGACCACTTCCTGCTCCAGCTCCGGGTCGAGCGCGGAGGTCGGCTCATCAAACAGCAGGGCGCGCGGTTCCATGCACAAGGCGCGGGCAATGGCGGCGCGCTGTTGCTGGCCACCCGACAGCATCGCGGGCCAGGCCGCAGCCTTATCGCCGATCCCCACCTTGTCAAGATAATGCCGCGCTTTTTCCTCCACCTCTTTCGGGTCGCGTTTCAGCACAGTGACCGGGGCTTCCATCACGTTTTGCAGAATCGTCATATGTGACCAGAGGTTGAACTGCTGGAAAACCATCGACAGATTGGTGCGGATCCGGGTGACTTGCGCGCGGTCGGCCGGGTGGCGGTTGCGCCCCTCACCCTTCCAATGCACCGCTTCACCTTCGAATCTGATGACGCCCTGCTGGCTGTCTTCCAACAGGTTGCAGCAACGCAGCAGAGTGGATTTGCCGGACCCCGACGACCCGATAAGTGAGATGACATGACCTTTCGGCGCCACCATGTCGATGCCCTTGAGCACCTCAAGCTCACCATAGCTCTTATGCAGGTCGCGGATTTCGATGACCGGCGTTTCGGCTTTGGCTGGCGTTTCAACTTGTTGCAGGGTCACGGTTTCTCGCTTTGCTTGGTGCCTTGCGGCAAGTAGGGCGCATAATTCCGGGCTTTGCAACGGGGATTCTGCGCTCCGTTGCTTTGCGAAGCCATTTCAGGCGTCGGCACCGCGGGGCTCTCCCGGTGCGGGTGGCGTCGGGATTGCGAGATAATCCGCCGCCGGAATTGCAACCAGACCCTTGATGCCAAGCACGGCCTTCTGTTTGTGCGGCAAGGCTTCGATTGCTTGGCTCACTGCTGAAAACAGCGCGCCGGTATCGCGGCCAATCGCGGTAATCAACGGCAGGCCGGGGTTGGGTTCCGTCATCGCCACCACCCGCACAGCCTGCGCCTCCGGGTCCAGCCGTTGCAAATGACGCCATGTCACCGCATCAACCGCGGCAATCTCCGCCCGCCCCTGCGCCACCGCATGAACCGAAGCGCGATGCCCCCCGGTTTGCAACCCGGCAGGCAGTCGAACTGCGCGGCGCGCCGCTTCTGACTGCGGCCCGGCCCAGCCAGATTGCGACATCGCGTCATTATAGGCGATCGCAACGCCGTCAAACGCCGCCAGTTCGCCGCGCTGATCATCGGTGCGGGCAATGAAGACGCTGCGATAATACCCTGGCGCACAGCCTTCGACGCCGTAATCCGGGGTGCCGACAAGCAAAACCTTGCCATGCAACCGTGCGCGATAGGGAAAGCCGCAAGTCTGCGACAGCAGGAGTTCCGGCGATTGCCAACCCTGCCACAAATCCTGCCCGCGTGTCAGATGCTCGGGCGCATCGACACTGCGTTTGCGCAGGTTTTCAGCAATCAATGCCCACCAGGCATCATTGGCAGCAATCAGATCGCCGAAATCATACATCGACAGATCAGCATTCAACTTTGCGCCGCCTTCTGACGGGCAATGGCCGATTGCTGATCGGTCAGCCCGAGCAGGCTGACGACAAGCCGCATCAACCGGTCTTCCATATCGTCGCGCGCCGCATCGGCAAGGGCGACCGACCACATTGCCTCCAGAAGTTCGCAGCGTCCCTCGATTGCGATTGCGTCCTTGAGCGCACGGGTGAAACGTACGGTATCGGGGGCTTGTTCCTCCAGAACCTCCGCCCGCGCACGCAGCGCGGCCGCGGCATCCGCGGTCAAGCCATCGCGTTTGGCAAGGATGCGGTCGATCCGCGCAATCTCCTCCGGCGCATAGTCGCCATCGGCCCGCGCAATGCGCACGAGCAAGGCCGCCAACGCCAGATCGGCATCGGGTTGGGGCAGGGTATCGGGTGTCGGGGCCGTCAAACGGCGGATCAATGCGTCAAACATGGCGCAGATATAAGCAATCTTCGGCGGGCTGCCAATCACAGATACGAGGTCGGTTGGCAAACTGACTTGCAGGAAGTCGGCAACGATTCACCACATATTAACCATTGCTGCGAAAAACTGGCACGGCATTGCCTTGGGATATACCATGGATTCGGACTTGTTTGACCTTACGCCACCCAGCACGCCCCGCAGCTTTACTGAAGGGGAGCGGCTCGATATCTTGCGGCTGATCCGATCACGCCGCGTTGGACCGGTGACATTTCATCGCCTGATCGCCGAACATGGCAATGCCGGTGCCGCGCTGGCGGCGCTTCCTGCGATTGCTGCCGCCGCCGGGGTCGAACGCTACAGCATTTGCCCGCTGGACGTGGCGCGGTTCGAAATGTCGCAAGCCAGAATCGCCGGTGCGCAGATGCTGTGCTGGGGGGAGGCGGGGTATCCGGCGGCCTTCTACGACCTGGGCGATGCGCCGCCGGTGCTGTGGAGCATCGGGGATGCTTCGCTGTTGAACCGACCCGCTGTGGCGATGGTCGGCGCGCGTAACGCGTCGTCACTCGGGTTGCGCATGGCAGTTCGACTGGCGGAAACACTGGGTGAAAACGGCTTTGCCGTGGTGTCGGGATTGGCGCGCGGCATTGATGCTGCGGCGCATAAAGCGGCTCTGTCTACCGGAACCGTCGCGGTGCAGGCGGGCGGCGTTGATGTGATCTACCCCGAGGAAAACGCCGGGTTGGCGGGTGAAATTGCTGTCAAAGGCTGCCGGATTTCCGAGCAACCGATGGGATTGGCTCCGCAAGCCCGACATTTCCCGCTGCGCAATCGGCTGGTTTCTGGCCTTGCGCGGGCCGTCATCGTGGTCGAGGCGGCGGCGCGTTCGGGCAGCCTGATCACCGCGCGCAACGCCCTTGATCAGGGGCGGGAGGTTCTGGCGGTTCCCGGCCATCCGTTCGATGCCCGCGCCGCTGGCTGCAACCTGCTGATTCGCGACGGCGCCACTTTGGTCCGCAATTCTTCCGACGTGATTGAGGCGATTGGCAGTGGAAAGCACACCTACAAACCAGCGCCAACGACACCGGCGGAACCGTTGCAACCCGCGCCGCCGCTGCCCGGCCCGGCACCTGAACAGCGGCCCTTCGCCGAAACCGCTGGTCTGCACAGCCAAATCCTCGCCCGGCTCGGTCCCAGCCCGCTGGCCGAAGACCAGTTGATCCGCGACCTCGCCTTGCCGCCCTCGCGCATCACGCCGGAACTGCTGTCGCTGGAGCTTGAAGGTAAAGTCTTGCGTCAGGCCGGGGGGCTGCTGTCGCGGGTGGAATAAGGCGGCGGGCCGGTCAAGGACACATATCACCGATCACCAGATGATAGGCCGCGCACAACTCATCCGCGACATACCACACATCGGTCGCCCCCATGACCCATTGCACCACAACCCAAGTGTCACCCGACTTTTCATAAAGCGCCTCGATGTGCAAACCATCGAGGAATTCCAGCATCTCCGGCTCGCGCACCGCCATCGGCGTGTCCTCGATATCAATGGTGCCACCGCCCGGTCGTTGCGGCATGACGGCGGCAAATCCGACGCGGCCATCCACGCGCAAATCCTGGATCACAAACTCCACCGGTCCGCCCAACTGCCACTCGATATGCGGACGCAGCGCGTCCATCATTGCGCCGCGATCAACGGAACCCCGTGCCGGTTCCGTCCAGCCAAAGACCGGAGAGGCGACAAGCAGAGCAATGGCAAGAACGGCTTTCATCTGTGGTGCGCCTTCGTGACTGGTTGCCAGTGAAGGCCGAAAAATGCAATCAGGTCAATCGCTTTGCAAAGGCAAATCGCCTCCATTGACATTCCGTACCAATGCCCCACATCTTGCCCGCCCAGTGTCGACGCTGTTTCGGAAAGAGGTTTTTATGGCTGTTGTTGTTGTAGAGTCGCCTGCCAAGGCCAAGACAATCAACAAATATCTGGGGTCGAACTATACCGTTCTCGCGTCGTTCGGCCATGTCCGTGATCTGCCGCCAAAGGATGGCTCCGTCGATCCGGAGCAGGATTTTGCGATGAGGTGGGAAGTTGCCAGCGACAGCAAGAAACACGTCAAGGCGATTGCCGATGCCTTGAAGACGGACAACGAACTGATCCTCGCGACCGACCCTGATCGTGAGGGAGAGGCGATTTCCTGGCACCTGCAAGAGGCGCTGGTCAAAAGCATCAAGCCGGACACCAAAGTCAGCCGCGTGACCTTCAACGCCATCACCAAATCGGCGGTGACGGAGGCGATGAAGAACCCGCGCCAGATTGATGTGCCGCTGGTCGATGCCTATCTCGCGCGTCGGGCTTTGGATTATCTGGTCGGCTTCACGCTGTCGCCGGTCCTCTGGCGCAAACTGCCGGGGGCAAAATCCGCCGGGCGGGTGCAGTCAGTTTGCCTGCGCCTGATTGTAGAGCGCGAGATGGAGATCGAGGCGTTCCGCCACCGCGAATTCTGGGGTGTGAATGCAAGGTTTCAAACCCCGCGCGGGCAGGAGTTTGATGCCCGGTTGACGGTACTCGGCGGCAAGAAATTGGACAAATTCGACATTTCTAACGTCGAATTGGCAGATTTGGCGGTACAGGCTGTCACTTCTCGGACGATGGCCGTTCTGTCGGTGGAGGCGAAACCCGCCGCGCGCAATCCGTCGCCACCCTTTATGACCTCCACCTTGCAGCAAGAGGCGAGCCGCAAGTTCGGCATGGGAGCCAAGCAGGCGATGGGGGCGGCCCAACGGCTTTATGAGGCCGGGCATATCACCTACATGCGGACCGATGGGATTGACATGGCCCCCGAAGCGGTGACCGCCGCCCGTGCGACGATTGCCGACCGTTATGGCGCGAAATATGTGCCAGACAGCCCGCGCGTTTACAAAAACAAGGCCAAGAACGCGCAGGAAGCGCATGAATGTATCCGCCCGACCGATATGACGAAAGCAGCGGCGGACCTGCGGTTGGAGGGCGAGCAGAAGAAGCTCTATGATCTGATCTGGAAACGCACCATTGCCAGCCAGATGGCCGCCGCGCGGCTGGAGAGGACAACTGTGGATGTCGGCAGCAAGGATGAGCAGATCGTGCTACGCGCGACCGGGCAGGTCGTGTTGTTTGATGGTTTCCTCAAGCTTTATGAGGAAGGCCGTGACGATGAGGATGACGATGAGGGTCGGCTGCCGCAGATCATGCAAGGTGAAGCGGTGTCCTTTGTCAAAGGCGCATTCGCAGAAGCCTTTGCCAAGGCCGCCGCGGGAACGGATGACGTGATCGAAGGCAGTGCAACGCGCGTGGCCTCTGCCGTGACCAACGCCAACCAATCGGTGTTCGGCGCGCAGCATTTCACCCAGCCGCCGCCGCGCTATACCGAAGCGACGCTGGTGAAACGGATGGAGGAATTGGGAATCGGGCGGCCGTCGACCTATGCCTCGATCTTGACGACGATTGTTGATCGCGACTATGTGCGCAAGGACAAGAACCGGCTGTTTCCGGAGGATAAAGGCCGTTTGGTAACCGCTTTCCTGTCCAATTATTTTCCGAAGTATGTCGAATATGATTTCACCGCCGATCTGGAAGGGGAGCTTGACGATGTCTCCGCCGGCGAGCGGGACTACAAAGAAGTTCTGGCGCGGTTCTGGCGCGATTTTTCGGCGGCAGTCGCGGAAACGGCTGATCTTCGGATTGGTGAAGTGCTGACAAAAATTGATGAATTTCTAGCCCCGCATCTGTACCCGGCGCGCGCTGACGGTTCCGATCCGCGCATTTGTCCGCTGTGTGGCGAAGGGCGCCTGCATCTGAAAACCGCCCGCTCCGGTGGCGCATTCATCGGTTGCGGCAATTACCCCGAATGTCGATATACCCGCCCGATTTCTGTGCCGGGTGGCGAGGAGGGGGCCGCATTGGTGATGGACGGCAAGGTGCTTGGCCTGGACGACAACGGTGAGGAAATCAGCCTGCGCAATGGTCGTTTCGGCCCTTATGTGCAGCGTGGTGAGGCGACGGAGGAGGTGCCAAAACCGCCCCGCGCCAGTCTGCCGAAATCCTGGTCGCTGGAGGATTTGACGCTCGAACGCGCGCTGACCCTGCTGTCCCTGCCGCGCCAGATCGGGCCGCACCCGGACGATGGCGAGATGGTCGAAGCCGCGATTGGCCGCTATGGCCCCTACGTCAAGCATAACAAGACCTATGCCAACCTGCCCGATGTGGAGGAGGTTTTCACCATCGGCATGAACCGCGCGGTGGAGGTTCTGGCGAATAAATATTCCAAGGCGCGTGTGGCGGCGGAGCCGATCAAGGACTTGGGTGAGCATCCCGACGGTGGGCCGATGGTGGTGATGCCGGGGCGCTATGGCCCCTATGTCAAATGGGGCAAGGTCAATGCGACGGTACCGAAGGACATTGAACCTGCGGATGTGACCGTGGAACAGGCAGTCGCCTTGGTGAATGAACGTGCAGCGAAGACCGGAGTGAAGAAAAAGGCACCGGCAAAGAAGGCTGCGGTGAAAAAGGCGCCGCCCAAGAAGGCTGCCGTCAAGAAAACAACGGCAAAAGCAGCGACGAAAAAGACGACAGCGAAGAAATCCGCCCAGAAAGGCGCTGAGTAGAGCGTGTCGCGTTCAACCGAATCCACCCCCGGCAACCCGAACGCGTTTGCAAGTGCAAACGCTGCCTGCGGTTACCCTGCGAATCTCTGCCCCCGATGAAACGCAACAGGCTTTAGCGGTCCATGTTCCAAACGCGGGCAGGGGGCGTTCACGCCCCCTCTTTGCCTCACGGCAAATTCACCCCCTGAAGGTATTTCTGCCAAGATGAATTCAGCCGCCTGTGTGAGATTTGCCGCCGAATTGGCAAGGAAGGGTAGACCGCGCAGGCGACGTGGTTAATCCGGTTCAGTCCTGACCGGCATGGGGAAACGATGACAGCGATCCTCTATTCCTTTCGGCGTTGCCCCTACGCAATGCGGGCGCGACTGGCGATTTTGGCCTCTGGCGTGACGGTAGAACTGCGCGAGATTTTGCTGCGAGAGAAGCCTGCGGCATTTCTTGCCGCATCGCCGAGTGCGACGGTGCCTTGTCTGGTTCTGGATCGCGGCGTGCTGGACGAAAGCCTTGAGGTGATGCTTTGGGCTTTGCGTCAAAACGATCCGGGC
>NZ_JAKDLJ010000139.1 GCF_030452865.1 Pseudorhodobacter sp. | reverse complement strand
TGGACAACAGGTTTGACAGGCATTGCCGCAGACGCTGCGGATCGAGCATCAGGGGTTGGCATAGTGCCGCCGAAATATCGCGGGTCAGGCCCAGCCCGGCTTCCTCGATCCCCGGCTGGAACAATGCCAGCGTCGCCGCGATTTCATCGCTGGGCACGACCGCAGCCGGGCGCAGCGGCAGGCGGCCCTCCTCGACCGCCGACATATCCAGAATGTCGTCGAGAATGGTTGACAACCCTTCGGCAGAGGCGATCAGCACTGCAAGGCGTTGCTGGCTCAAAACATCCGTGCTACGGCGCAATTCGGCATGACCCATGCCCAGAATCGCGTTGAGCGGGGTGCGCAATTCATGGCTCATCTGGGCCAGAAAACGGCTTTTGGCCTTGTCGGCGGCAAGAGCCGCGGCGCGGTCGGCGGTGGAGGCCATATGGATGCGGTGGTTCGATTGCATCGCAATCAGGCCATATGCCAGACCGCCGCATCCGGCCAGCGTAGTCAGCAGAAAACCGACGTCAGTCAGCCCGTTGGCCTGCCAGAAGATCATATTGCCAATCAGAACGGGGATCGTTGCGCCCAACAGGCCGATCTTGCCGATGGGCAGATGGATTGCCCGGATCATCGCCAGTTGCAACAGCTGGGTGGTGACCATACCAATGGCCAGCGGTTGCGCAAAGCCTTCGGTATGCTGCCAGACGGCAGCGGCGACGATGGTGAAGCTGAACTCCCGCAGGAATACCAGGATCAGTACGACCTGATACCGCAGCGGCTCTCGGTCAGGATGAAGGTTGCGCATGTAGCGGATCGCCAAAAGATCGGTGGCAAACAGCGCGAGGATCGCGGGCAGGATGTACCAGAGCGACACATAGATGCCCGCAAGCAGCAGCGCGAAACTGGCAAGGAAATTGCGGGGCCACAGCTCCCCCTCGATCATAGAGGATTGACGACTGATTTCATCTGCCAGATGCGCGTTGCTTTCGGTCATGACTGCGCCTTTCCCCGGAGGGTCCGTCCCGCACCGCCAAATGCAGTGACGTGGCGCTGTTCAGCCGCCAATCTCCACCTCCACCTGCTGGCGCAGCGTTCCGCCCGCGTCGAAAATCAGGATGCGGTTACTTTGAGTGACAACGGCGGTCCAACCCTTGCCAAAGGTGACGGCCTGCGCCACTTCGCCTTGCGGCAAGCTGATCTCGGCGGGCGGCAGGGGGGTAACACTGCCGATCGCTTGCGGCAAGCGGGTGACAAGCAGCCAAACCACCGTTATGACCGCGACAATCATGGTCATCGTCAGGACGATCACCAACCCTTTTAGAAACCTCAAGCTGGGCGGAAGTCCGTCCGGTGCCGGAGCCTGTTCCATGGTCGATCCATCCTTGCCTGTCTTGCGCGTCATCATCGCGGAGTCCCCGCCTGACCGCCTTGATAAGGCGCTTGCCCGCGATGTGCCAGAAGAAGCGTCATTGTCGCGCTCGCGCCTGATGAAGATGATCGCGGAAGGCGCGGTTTTGTTGCAGGGTGTGGCGGTTACGGACCCGAAGGCGAAAGTGGCGGCTGGGCAGGTTTACGCGCTGACGCTGGAATCAGCGGTCGATGTCGATACCCTGGCGGAGGATATTCCGCTGGTGGTGATCTGGGAAGATGCTGACCTGATCGTGGTCGACAAACCAGCGGGCATGGTGGTGCATCCGGCACCGGGTTCCTGGAATGGCACTTTGGTCAATGCGCTGTTGCATCATTTCGGTGGCAATCTGTCAGGGGTGGGCGGCGAAAAGCGCCCCGGCATTGTGCATAGGATCGACAAGGAAACCTCTGGCCTGTTGGTGGTGGCGAAATCGGACCGCGCGCATCACGGGTTGGCCGCGCAGTTTGAGGCACATTCCGTGCATCGCCGCTATCTGGCGCTGGTCAACGGCGCGCCGGACGCCGCCGACCCGCGCCTGCGCGGCATCAGAGGCACCAGTTTCGAGCCGGGCAATATCCTGCGCATCGCCACCAATCTGGCGCGACACCGCACCGACCGGCAACGGCAAGCGGTGTTCTTTGAGGGCACCGGGCGTCATGCGGTCACGCGGGCGCGGGCACTGGAAGTCTTTGGCGCGCCGCCGGTTGCGGCGCTGGTGGAATGCTGGTTGGAAACCGGGCGCACCCATCAGATCCGGGTGCATATGGCCCATGCCGGGCACGGTTTGATCGGCGATCCGACCTATGGCGGTAAGCGCAAGCTGTCGCCCAAAGCGATCCGCCCCGCCGCAGTTGCCGCCGTGGAGGCATTCCCGCGTCAGGCGCTGCATGCCGCGACTTTGGGCTTTGAACACCCGGTTACGGGTGAAATGCTGGAGTTTTCATCGGAGTTGCCATCGGACATGGCCGATTTGTTAACTGTTTTGCGGCAATAAATCTGACATTGCCGTGAGGAGTGCGACATAATCCGCGATTGGCGACGGAACCCGGACGCCATGACGTATATTGACATGAGAACGGTCGGTGTTACGGGTTGCCCTTGTGGCGACGGTTCCGACTTCATAGATGTGCCTATCCCCGGCACGGCAACAGTCGAATTGGGGACGGAGGGTCAAGATGAGTACTTATGCAAATCTGCCAGCACCAAGCCCGGAACAAGGGCTGAACCGCTATTTGCAGGAAATCCGGAAGTTCCCGTTGTTGGAGCCGGAAGAAGAATACATGCTCGCCAAGCGATGGGTCGACCACCAGGACAGCACGGCTGCGCATCAGATGGTCACCTCGCATCTGCGATTGGCCGCCAAGATCGCAATGGGCTATCGCGGCTACGGCCTGCCGCAGGCAGAGGTGATTTCCGAAGCGAACGTCGGGTTGATGCAGGCCGTCAAACGCTTTGACCCGGAAAAAGGTTTCCGGCTGGCGACCTATGCAATGTGGTGGATCCGCGCCTCGATTCAGGAATATATCCTGCGGTCGTGGTCTTTGGTGAAACTGGGCACCACATCGGCGCAGAAAAAGCTGTTTTTCAACCTGCGCAAGGCCAAGGCCAAACTCGGCGCGTTGGAAGAAGGCGATCTGCGGCCCGAAAATGTCGCGCAGATCGCCAAAGACCTGAGCGTGACTGAGGCCGAGGTCATTTCGATGAACCGGCGGATGTCGGGCGGCGATGCCTCGCTGAACGCGACTGTTGGCTCCGAAGGCGAAGGTACGGCGCAATGGCAGGACTGGCTGGAGGATGAAGACAGCGACCAGGCCGGGGATTACGCCGAAAAGGATGAGCTGGACACGCGGCGCGAAATGATGATGCAGGCGATGGCCGTTCTGAATGACCGCGAAAAGGATATTCTGGTCCAGCGCCGTCTGAACGATGTGCCGGTGACGCTGGAGGCGCTTTCGGAAAGCTATGGGGTTTCGCGCGAACGTATCCGCCAGATCGAAGTGCGGGCGTTCGAGAAACTGCAAGACAAGATGCGGGAATTGGCGCGCGACAAGGGGATGCTGATCCCGGCGTAAAGCCCGGTGTTGAAGCCAGGCGAAAATTTTCGTCGAAAATTTTGACCCCGCCGCTTGCAAATTGCCTGCTGCGGGGTTTTTTGCTTTGATGCAGCGAAACCAGCATGAGGGGACGGCATGAAAATCACGATTGAGGCAAAGGTGAACGCACCGATTGATCTGGTCTGGCAATGCTGGACCACGCCGGAGGATATCAAACAGTGGAATGCCGCCTCGGATGATTGGCACACCACCGCCGCAACGGTGGACCTGCGTGCGGGTGGCCGGTTTTCATCCCGGATGGAGGCGAAAGACGGCAGCCTTGGCTTTGATTTTTCGGGGCAATACCTTGTGGTGGAGGAACCGCGCCTGATCGTCTCGCGTCTGGCGGAAGCACTGGATGGGCGCGAGGTTCAGGTGGAATTCACCCCTACGCCCGATGGCGTGATCGTTCGCGAAAGTTTTGAGGCAGAGGACAGCCATTCCGAGGCGCAACAGCGCGACGGCTGGCAGGCAATCCTCGACCGGTTCGCTGGTTATGTCGAAGCGAAGGCGTAAGGGCCGACGAATATCTGTTCACCCTGCGGGCCAAAGACATTAGCCTGACGCCAGCAAAAACCGGAGGGCAGAATGACCAAACCAATCCGATGGGGCGTTCTTGGTGCGTCAAAATTCGCGCGAGAGCACATGGCACCGGCGATCCATGCTGCCAAAGGCGCTGAATTGGCTGCGATTGCCAGTTCTGATCCCGCCAAGGCCGCGCTGTTTCTGGCTTTTGCTCCGGCGGCGCGCTTGCATGACAGCTATGATGCGCTGCTGGCGGACCCAATGATTGATGCGGTCTATATTCCACTTCCGAACCATGTGCATCTTGAATGGACGTTGAAGGCGTTGGCATCGGGCAAGCATGTGCTGTGTGAAAAGCCGATTTGCCTGAAAGCGCCGCAGATCGCGCAAATCATCGCGGCACGCGACGCATCCGGACTGCTCGCGGCGGAAGCTTTTATGATTGTGCATCACCCGCAATGGCAACGCGCGCGGGACTTGGTGCAGTCCGGTGCGATTGGCAATGTGACCCACGTTGACGGCGTGTTCACCTATGACAACCGCGCCGATCCCGGCAATATCCGCAACAAACCGGAAACCGGCGGCGGCGGGATTTATGACATCGGCGTTTATACTTACGGCTCTGCCCGTTTTGTGACCGGGGCGGAACCGCAGGCGTTGCACACCCGGATGCAGCAGGAAAACGGTGTCGATACCTGGGCGCAGGTGACGGGGATCATGGCGGGGCCGATGGGGCGGTTTACCTATTCGGCCACCACCTCTTTGCCATGCACCACCCGCAAGGAATTAATTTGCATTGCGGCAAAGGCCTTCTACGGCGTACCGCCCCCGTTCAACGCGAATGTCTTTGCCGAGGCGCAGTTGGAATTGCGCCAAGGCATGCGGGTCACCACCGAACGCTGGCCGGGCGTGAACCAATATGTGCTGCAAGTGCAGAATTTCGGCGACAGCATCCGCTCTGGCGCGCCCTATCCTTGCCCGCTGGAATTCACCCAAGGCACCGCCGCTATGATCGACAAGATTTTTGCGGGGGCGGAGGTGATTGCGTTGACGTGAGCGGCTTTGTCTTTCACCTCCCCACGGCGGTTCTGCGCGGTAGCGATGCCCTGAAACCCTATTACACCCGCCTGACCGAAGGTTTGGCTTCGCGCGGGTTTGCGGTGCGATTGGTGCCGCATGAGCGCGAAACGCTGCTGGCGACAGTGGCCGCAGATGATGATTTCCACATCGTCGATCACGGCGCCGAGCGGCATTCCCGCGTGTTGAACACCGGGATTGCCTATGTTTATCCGTTCTGGAACCTTGACCCCTGGGGCATCCGGGCGCTGTCCTCCCTTGCGGAAAAACCTTTTGATCACAAGAAGATAGACATGGAAGCTGCCGCAGATTTCGCCAACCGTCTGCGTAAGCGTTGGATGCATACCCGCAAGTCTCGGTATGAGCAGCCCCGGCGCACAATAGCGGTGCCGACGGGCTGCATCGCCGTGTTTCTGCAATCGGAAAGCCACCGCGATCTGATGGAAACCTGCCATCTGACCTTGCGCCAGATGGTCAAGGCGCTGCTTGTCCGCGACGATCCACGCGCGATTGTCATCAAGCCGCATCCGCTGGACCCGGACCCTGCCACCCTTCGGTTTCTGGCGCGCATTGCTGACCGTGACGCCCGTGTTCGCATCACGCAGGGCAATATCCATGACATTCTGGCGGCGGCGTCAATCTGCGTCACCATCAATTCCGCCGTGGGGGTGGAGGCGATGATGCATGGCGTTCCGGTGGTTCTGTGCGGGAAAAGTGACTTTCATCATTGCGCGGTGACGGTGCAAACATCGGAAGGCATGGCGGCGGGGATCGCACAGGCGGAAGCGACAGATTGGCCGCATGACGCGTTTTTATATTGGTATTTCGGTTTGAATTGCCTGAATGCGGGCAAACCGCGGCTGGTTGATGACTTTCTGGAACGGGTGGCCGCAGCGGGGTTCGTTCCGTCCTAAGACCCTAATTCCGCGCGTTTTTTCTTGGTCAACCCGGCGAGGATCATATCATAGGACGCTTCAATATGCCGCCGCAATTCCGGGTCGGACAGCCCGCCGGGCGGCCCGTAATTCTGCAACCATTTCAAACCACGAGAGGCGAGATAGGGGGCAGGGCGCAGACCGTCCTGCGTCTGCAACACCTCAAATGCAATTTCGGAGGCTTTGAAGCTGACGCCGCTGTCGCTGACTACCGCAAACACCTTGCCGCCGACCTTCCAGACATCGGACCCGCCCCATTGCACGACATGGGTTGACGCGCGCAGGGATTGGCAGAAAGCGTTGATCTCGTCGCGCGTCAAGGGCTTAATCCTCCATCGCTTCCAGCTCATCAATGAAGCCGGAGATCATGCTCAACCCCTTGTCCCAGAAGGCGGGATCGGAGGCATCAAGCCCGAAGGGGGCGAGCAATTCCTTGTGATGTTTGGACCCACCAGCTTTCAGCATGTCGAAATATTTTTCCTCAAACCCCGGCAACCCATCGGCATAAGCCGCGTAAAGCGCGTTCACCAGGCCGTCGCCGAAGGCATAGGCATAGACGTAAAACGGCGAGTGGACGAAATGCGGAACATAGGCCCAGAAGGTCTCATACCCGTCCATGAATTCAAACGCATCGCCAAGGCTTTCGGCCTGCACCGACATCCAGAGCGCGTTGATATCATCGGGGGTCAACTCACCTGTCGCGCGGGCGGCGTGGAGTTTGCATTCAAAGTCGTAAAACGCGATCTGGCGGACGACGGTGTTGATCATATCCTCCACCTTTCCCGCCAGAAGGGTCTTGCGTTCCGCCTTGGTTTTGGCGCCATCGAGCAGCTTGCGGAAGGTCAGCATTTCGCCGAAAACACTTGCGGTTTCGGCGAGGGTCAGCGGGGTGGAGGACAGAAGTTCGCCTTGATCGGCAGCAAGGCGTTGATGCACGCCATGGCCCAATTCATGCGCCAAGGTCATGACATCGCGGGGTTTTCCCATGTAATTGAGCATGACATAAGGATGCACCGTTGTCACGGTTGGATGCGCGAATGCCCCCGGTGCCTTGCCGGGTTTCACGCCGGCATCAATCCAGCCTTTGGTGAAAAACGGCTCTGCCAACTCGGCCATGCGGGGGCTGAAGGCGGAATAGGCTTCGGTCACGGTTTTGCGGGCCGTTTCCCAATCGACCACGCGCGGGGCATCTTGCGGCAAAGGCGCGTTGCGGTCCCAGACCTGCATCACCTCCAGCCCCATCCATTTCGCTTTCAGCCGGTAATAGCGGTGCGAAAGTTTCGGGTAGGCGGCGACAACGGCGTTGCGCAGTGCCTCCACCACCTCCGGCTCCACATGGTTGGAAAGGTGACGGCCGGTTTGTGGGGTGGGCATTTTGCGCCAGCGATCCTCGACCTCTTTTTCCTTGGCGAGCGTGTTATGAACGCGCGCGAACAGCTTGATATGTTTGTCAAATACACCGGCCAAGGTGTGTGCCGCCGCCTCGCGTTTGCTGCGGTCAGCATCGGTCAGCAGGTTCAATGTCGCCTCCAGGTTCAGGGCGCCATCTTCTCCTGCAACCTCAAATGTCAGGCCTGCCATGGTTTCATCGAAAAGCCGGTTCCATGCGGCGGCGCCGACGGTGGATTGGTCGTGCAGGAACTTCTCCAACTCGTCCGACAACTGGTGTGGGCGCATGGCGCGCATACGCTCAAACACCGGTTTGTAGCGGGCGAGATCGGCATTGGCGACCAGCAGGCCATCCAGATGCGCTTCTTCCAAACGATTGAACTCAAGGCTGAAAAACACCAAAGGCGTGGTGAAATTGGTGATGCGGTCTTGCGCGTCGGCCATGAATTTCGCGCGGTCGCTGTCCATCGTGTTCTGATAATAGCGCAGGCCCGCATAAGACATGATGCGCCCGGCAGTCACGTCAATCGCCTCATAGGCATGGATGCAACCCAGCATTTCGGCGGCTGTCAGGTTTGCGAGTTTGCCTTCATAGCGGGTGGCGAAATCGGCGCAGGCTGTTTCCAGCGACGCCATGTCGCGGCTGAATTCCGGGCTTTCTGGACTTGGATAAAGATCGGTCAAATCCCATTCGGGCAGGTTGCCAAACGCCTTGCCGCTGGAATTGGCATCGAAAACGGGGCGCGGGAGGGGGAGCATCATGGGAATAACCTTTGGTTTGTTTC
>NZ_JAKDLJ010000562.1 GCF_030452865.1 Pseudorhodobacter sp. | reverse complement strand
TTGAGGGCAAAGCTGTGAAAGGCTTGCCGCGGTTCACACTGTCGCGGGGCTATGTGGCGGTGCATGATGGGGATATTCGCACCAAGGAAGGCCACGGCGAGTTTGTCGCGCGCGAGCCGCATGGCGCGGTGAATCAAGCGCTTTCGACCTGGAAGGATTTGACCGCCCCGCGTGCCGTGCAGCGCTCGGGTATTCCGGCGAGCGGGGTTTGAACATGGTGAAAGTTGCTCTGATTACAGCGGGGGGCAGCGGCATGGGCGCGGGAGCTGCGCGGTCTTTGGCCGAAGCGGGATACTCTGTTGCGATCCTGTCAAGCTCTGGCAAGGGGGAGGCGCTGGCGGCCGAGTTGGGAGGGGTCGGCGTAACAGGATCGAACCAGTCTGTGGGTGACCTTCAGCGGTTGGTTGACGGCGCGATGGCGCGATGGGGGCGGATTGATGTGCTGGTCAACAGCGCCGGACATGGACCGCGCGCGCCGCTGTTGGAGTTGAGTGATGACGATTGGCACAAGGGGATGGACGTTTATCTGTTGAACGTCATTCGACCGGTGCGCTTGGTCACGCCGATCATGCAGGCGCAGGGCGGCGGCGCGATCATCAATATCTCGACGGCGTGGGTGTTTGAGCCTGCCGCGATGTTCCCGACATCCGCAGTGGCACGGGCGGGTCTGGCGTCTTTTACCAAGTTATATGCCGATCAATATGCAGCGGAAAATATCCGAATGAACAATGTGCTGCCGGGGTGGATTGATAGTTTGCCCAAAACGGATGACCGAGCGTTGACGGTTCCAATGAAGCGCTATGGCACTGTTGAGGAAATCGGTAAAACGGTTGCGTTTTTGGCATCGGAGGGGGCGGGCTACATCACCGGCCAAAACCTGCGGGTTGATGGCGGTTTGATGAGGTCGGTATGAACGCTTCGGTTGTGATTCAGGCGAATAATCTTGGCCTGACTTTTCAAACATCTGACGGGCCGGTTCATGCGTTGAAGGACGTGACCCTGAACATTGAGAAAGGCGAGTTTGTCAGTTTCATCGGGCCGTCGGGTTGTGGCAAGACCACGTTTTTGCGCTGTATGGCGGCGTTGGAAGTGCCGACCTCCGGAACCTTGACGGTGAACGGGATGACCCCGGAGGCAGCCAGACAGGCGCGGGCCTATGGGTATGTGTTTCAGGCGGCGGGCTTGTATCCTTGGCGCACAATTGGCCGCAATATCCGGTTGCCGTTGGAGATCATGGGGTTCTCGAAATGCGAACAGGCTGAACGGCTGGAGCGGGTGTTGGACCTTGTTGACCTGAAAGGGTTCGGGGCGAAATACCCGTGGCAGTTGTCGGGCGGGATGCAGCAGCGGGCGAGCATCGCGCGGGCGCTGGCTTTTGATGCCGAAATTCTGTTGATGGATGAACCCTTTGGCGCGTTGGATGAGATTGTGCGCGACCATCTGAATGAGGAATTGCTCAAGCTGTGGGCGCGGACGCAGAAGACGATTGCGTTCGTCACCCATTCTATCCCGGAAGCGGTGTTTCTTTCGACCAAGATCGTGGTGATGAGCCCGAGGCCGGGGCGGATACATGATGTGATCGACAGCACCCTGCCGAGAGAGCGGCCATTGGATATTCGCGACTCGGCGGAATTCATTGCGATTGCGCATCGGGTGCGGGATGGGTTGCGCGCGGGGCATGGGTATGAGGAATGAGCTTGTGATCAGGCGGAAGGGGGGCATTCCGCGCTGCCTTGGCCTTCGGATCAAATCGTGGCCGAAGGTGGTTCGG